>JAAZCN010000137.1 GCA_012513245.1 Synergistaceae bacterium
GTACAGAACAGGCCTGCAAGACCGCTCACAGAGAAAGAGATGGATAAGGTCTACAACCTGCCCTACACAAGGGCTGCCCATCCTTGCTATGATGAAGCAGGCGGCATCCCGGCGCTCGAAGAGGTCCGATTCAGCATAACCAGCCACAGAGGATGTTTTGGAGAGTGCTCTTTCTGTGCCATTGCCATGCACCAGGGAAGGATCATACAGACCAGAAGCGACAAGTCGATGATCGAAGAAGCATCGTCATTTAAAAAAATGAAGGATTTCAAGGGATATGTCCATGACGTTGGGGGCCCCACGGCCAACTTTGTTGTCCCATCAGGTCCTGATCAAGAAAAGAAGGGCACATGTGCAGGGAAATCATGTCTATTTCCGGGACCGTGCAAAAAGCTTGAAGCGGATCATTCCCGATATATCGATCTACTAAGAAAACTGAGAGAGATTCCCGGGATAAAGAAAGTATTCATCCGCTCAGGGTTGAGGTACGATTACATCCTTGAGGATAAAAAAACAGATTTTCTTGACGAGCTCTGCAAATATCATATCAGTGGCCAGCTGAAGATCGCGCCGGAACATGTAAGTCCGGCAGTACTCAAGTTTATGAGAAAAGTCCCGCGAAATGTCACTGTTGAATTTATTGATGCCTACAGGCAGAAAAACAGGGAGCTTGAAATGAAACAGTTTCTTGTCCCATATTTTATGTCCTCTCACCCAGGATCGACGATCAAGGAGGCGGTGGACCTCGCTGAGTTTATACGGGACAGCGGTCTGAGGCCTGAACAGGTACAGGATTTTACCCCGACCCCGGGTTCAGTCTCCACTTGTATGTATTACACAGGTATCGATCCCCTGACCGGAGAAGAGGTATACGTTCCCAGGGATCATGAGGAGCGAAAGATGCAGAGGTCTCTGCTGCAGTATTGGGTTCCGGAAAATGCTGAAACAGTAAAAAAAGCACTGATCAAAGCGGGCAGGGAAGATTTAATAGGAAACGATAAAAAATGTCTTGTTCAGGAGCACCATTTCCGTCGGAGAATGGTAAAAAAAACGTAAAATAAATGGTACAATAAGCTATGGACAATATCCATATCAGCATATAAAATTCTCCGTGTGCTTAGACAGGAAAATACAGGAGGTTACACCACATGAAAAAATTGGTAGTATTATTAGTTGCAGCCATTGCAATATTCTCTTTAAATGCCGTTGCATTTGCAGCAGAGGAAAAGGTTGGATTTGTTGACGAGATGGCAGTCCTTCAGCAGTTCCCAAAATTTAAGCAAGCTCAGCAGCAGATCGATGCAATAGGCAAGAAAAAATCTGAAGCAGCAAAGACTGCATTCGACAAGGAAACTGATGAAAAGAAAAAGGCTAACATTGTACAGACCCTTCAGCTTGAGATGAGGGAAGAAGAATCCAAACTGATGAACCCTATCCTTAAGGAAATCAACGAGACGATCGCAAAGGTCGCCAAGACTAAAGGGATAACGATAGTTTTGAACAAGGGGCTTGTTTACTACGGCGGTATTGATATCACAAATGATGTGGTGACCGCCCTAAAGAGGTAGAACTCTTAAAAAGTTGGGCGCCGTTCCGTTAATTCGGGATGGCGCTTTTTTATTCTCTCTGTATAAGTTTTGATCGGCGGTGATCTGATGTCAATTTTCTGGCTTATTTTTGGATATCTTGCAGGTTCGTGCCCCACAGGTTACCTTGCTGTAAAAATATTGAAAGGACAGGATGTCCGAGACTTCGGGTCAGGCAACATCGGTGCCACCAACACAGGAAGAGTGCTCGGAAAAAAATGGGCGATCGCTGTTGCTCTCTTTGACATGCTCAAGGTCGGCATAGCAGTTCTTATGGCATCGTTCTTTACAGATAGCAGCATCATACTGGCACTCACCGGTGTATCCTCAGTCCTTGGCCACAATTATCCCGTGTGGCTCGGGTGGAGGGGCGGCAAAGGTGTAGCTACGACATTTGGTGTATTTGCATTTTTTGATTTCTTCAACCCTCTTCCGGCTCTTATAGGAGGAGTTGTTTGGTATGCAGTCCTCAAGTCGACAAAGTATGTCTGTATAGCTTCAATAACAGCTATTTTTGCCTCCGCTCTGCTGATGCCGCTCTTCGGTATGCCACGTCCATTTTATATGGCGAGTCTCTTCCTGGCTGCGCTTTCGACATGGCGCCATAAGGGAAATATAAAGAGGCTGATCGAAGGCAGGGAAGACAAGGCCGGCGAACACAATTAAAATACTGTAGGCTCCACGTCCCGGCTACAGGTCTCTTTCTATCCGAAAATACCTGCCTTGATCCTGCTGTTTTCTTAAAAAAGGCCATTTTTATCCCCTCGACGGCGCATTCTGATCCCGCTCTTTTATCCTTGACTTATACTGACCAAGATTATATAATCATTCCAGTTTAAGGAAATGGAGTGACTCGCATGTCCCTGCCGTCATCAAGTCTTACCCAAATTATCGAGGAATACATATCCCAGCTTCTGGAAGAAAACGAAGCAGGAGAGGTATCTCTCAGACGAAAGGATCTGGCTGAAAGGTTTGGATGTGTTCCAAGTCAGATCAACTATGTATTAAGAAGCAGGTTTGCCCCTGAAAATGGATTTCTCGTCGAGAGCCAAAGAGGCGGGCATGGTTATATTAAAGTTATCCAGCTGACGTTCAACAACTGCGATGAAGAGGTAGTCCATCTGGCAGATCTTGTTGGAAATGCAATAACAGAACAGGAATCAAGGAAACTGTTGGTAAATATTCAAAACAGAGAGGTGATTTCCCCCAGGGAACGCCTTGTGATCGAAGTTGCGCTAAGAAGTCAGGATGAAAACGGAAGGTCGCTCTTTGATGTTTCGCCCTACAGGCGGGATCTGATGAGGGCAGAACTGCTGAAAAAAATACTTACAAGCCTTGCGCTTGGATGAGGTGATCCTAATGCTATGCGAACGCTGCGGTGTGAATAAAGCCGAAGTGCATCTTATGAGGATCGTAAACGGAAAACGTGTGGTGGACTATCTTTGCAGACAGTGTGCAAAAGAAGTCATACCGTTTGACGAGGCCGCTAAGATGATGAAAATGACACTCTCCCTTGAAGGGATACTAGATCTCCAGGAAGCTCTCAAAGAGCTGATATTACCTGCAATGACCGGGATGAGTGACGATGCGGATATCGAATTGACCTGCCCCCACTGTGGAGAGGCCCTTTCATGGTCGATGCTGGCTTCCGCTGAGAAAAAATATGCGGAGAAGGTTCCCTGTGCTGAAAGCGTCAGTGTGCCTGCTGTAAAAAGAGACAAGCTTTCCTTGTTGAAGGACGAGATGACAGCTGCCGTAAAGACGGAAAATTATGAGCTTGCAGCGCAGATCAGGGACCAGATAAAAAATCTGGAAGACAAGACTGACGAAGAAAAGGATGCGTGATCCTAAATGTGGCAGAATTTTACTGAAAGGGGCAAGAAAGTATTCCAGCTTGCTCACAGCGGAGCTTTGCGTCTTGGACACGAGGTTGTTGGAACAGAACACATACTTTTAGGCCTTCTCGATGATGCTGATGGGATAGTTACACATATCCTTGCGAATTACGGACTGCATCCGGAAGTGCTTAAGGCAGAAATCGAAAGTCTTATAGGAACAGGGAAACCAAGATCTGAACCTGTGGACCTACCTTCGAGCCCAAGGGCTAAGCTTGTAATAGACCTTTCAATGAGGGAAGCCAGGAAAATGGGTGTGAATTATATAGGCACAGAGCACATCTTTCTGGGGATCCTTGCAGAAGGCGAAGGAATGGCTGCCCAACTGCTTGCCTCTCATGGAATGGATCTTCCAAGGACGCGAATGATGGTAAGGAATATCCTCAACGGAAACCAGGCTGAGCCTGAATCAGATCCCCTTAAGGCAGAAGAGCTCCCCCCTGCGAGGTCGGGGAACCAGCAGCAGAGCAGGACTCCCACTCTTGACCAGATAGGTATAGATCTCACGAATATGGCCAGGAACAGGGAGCTGGATCCGGTAATTGGAAGGGATAAGGAAATACAAAGGGTAGTCCAGATACTCTCGCGCAGGACCAAGAACAACCCTGTGCTGATAGGCGAACCGGGCGTGGGAAAAACAGCTATTGCAGAGGGCCTTGCACAGAGGATCATCTCGGGAGAGATCCCTGAGATCCTGAAAGACAAGCGTGTTATGCAGCTAAACGTTGCCAACCTGGTAGCAGGTACAAAATACAGAGGCGAGTTTGAAGAGCGGATGCGCAGGATAGTTAAAGAGGTCAGAGAGACTAAAAAGGTAATTCTCTTTATAGATGAGATACACACGCTTGTTGGAGCCGGAGGAGCAGAAGGCGCTGTTGACGCTGCAAATATCATCAAACCGAGCCTCTCAAGGGGAGAGTTCCAGGTGATAGGAGCGACAACGATCAACGAGTACAGAAAATACATTGAAAAAGACGCGGCGCTTGAAAGGCGCTTTCAGCCGATCCAGGTCGAAGAACCGTCAGAAGAGGACACAGTACGGATCCTGATGGGACTAAGAGACAATTATGAAGCCCATCACAGGGTAAAGATCACAGATGATGCTCTCGAGGCGGCAGCGAGGCTCTCACAGCGTTATATCACGGGAAGGTTCCTGCCCGATAAGGCCATAGACCTAATAGATGAAGCCTCCGCCAGAGCTAGGATCCAAACACTGGAAGTACCTGATGATCTAAAGGCGCTTGAGAGAAGCGTAGTGGACATACGAAGGGAAAAAGAGGCCGCGGTGGGAGCACAGGAGTTTGAAAAGGCAGCAGACCTCAGAGATCAGGAAAAGGATCTAATTACACAGATAGCCGAGTGGCGCAAGAGCTGGACCGAATCAAGGAACCAGTTTACGCCCGACGTAAAAACAGAAGAGATCGCTTCTATTGTCTCAGAGTGGACAGGAATACCGGTGACGCAGCTTACCGAAGAGGAGAGCCGCAGGCTTCTGAGGATGGAAGATGAAATAAGGCAGAGGCTTGTTGGACAGGATGAGGCACTGCAATCTGTTGCAAGAGCTATCCGAAGGTCACGGAGCGGTATGAAAGACCCCAAGAGGCCTGTGGGAAGTTTTATGTTCCTTGGTCCGACCGGAGTTGGAAAAACAGAAATGGCAAGATCACTTGCAGAGTTTATGTTCGGCAGTGACGACGCTATGATAAGGCTCGACATGAGCGAATTTATGGAGAGGCATGAAGCCGCCAAGCTGATAGGAGCACCACCCGGTTATGTAGGTTTCGAAGAGGGGGGCAAACTTACTGAAGCGATCAGGCGCCGTCCATACTCGGTCGTTCTTTTTGACGAGATAGAAAAAGCTCACCCGGATGTCTTCAATGTTCTGCTCCAGCTGCTGGAAGACGGAAGGTTAACTGATGGACAGGGGCGCCTGACGGATTTCAGGAACGCTCTGATCATCATGACGAGCAATATTGGATTGAGCGAAGTTATGAAGGGCCGCAGCCTTGGATTTGCAGAGGCGGAAGGCGCTCTTGGGGGCATAGATACTGCCAAAATGAAGAGCACTGTCACAGAAGCGGCAAGGATGCTCTTCAGGCCTGAGTTCATGAACAGGGTGGATGAAGTTATAGTATTCAATCCGCTTGGCAAGGAAGAGCTCCTCAAGATAGTGGATATAATGCTGGACGAGGTCAAATTGAGAACTTTGGAATGCAAGATAACACTGGAAATCGATGAGGAGGCAAAAAAACTCCTTCTTGAGCGGGGTTATGATCCTAAGTACGGAGCGAGGCCTCTTCGCAGAGCGATCCAGAAAATGCTGGAGGACTCTCTCTCTAATCTTATGCTCGAAGGAACCGTCAAAGCAGGAGAAAACGTTTCGGTCACTGTTGCCGACGGAGAGCTGAAATTCGAGAAAGAAAAAAAGTGATTTGAAATATTAACAAGACCCGAGAGATGATATGTATTTTCATCCTCTCGGGTTTTCGTTTTTTATGATAGGATTTGTTCTGCTTTTTAAAATAACAGGGAAGATCCAGGAGGGATTTTGTTATGTCTTTAAAAAAGGTCACAAAGATCATTGCAGTATTTTCATTTCTACTTTTAATTAGCACTTCAGCTGCCATGGCTGCTGATAAACCGGTCCTGACAGTCGGAACGTCGACTCTCGATGAAAAAGAGGTCCTGAACCTCATGGCAACGACAACAGGAGGCAACCAGATGATGGTAGGCCTTATGCTTGCGCAGTCGACCCTTCCGGAGAGAATGGAACTTGTGAACCAGATGGCTCATGCCCTCCTTTTCGCAGAGGCTGCAAGGACCAAGGGTCTTGATTCACGTCCTGATGTTGCATTTCAGATCAAATGGCAGACGATGCAGATCCTTATGCAGGCATACTTCGAACAATACGCTTCAAAGTGGGACATGAGCGAGAATGCTGTCAAAAATTACTACAATACCCATGAAAAAGAATTCTACGAAGCACCTGCGGCTCACACAAGGCACATACTTACTCAGACAGAGGGAGAGGCACTTAACGCTGCCCTGGAAGTATACAAGACGAAGGATTTTGCAAAGGTCGCTTCTGAATACAGCCGTGATCCCAATAGTGCCAATAATGGCGGAGATCTTGGCTGGGTCGAAAAGGGCATGATGGTGCCTACAGTCGATGTCTCTATAGACGGAGCTTCGATCGGTTCCCTTGTAGGTCCGGTGAAAAGCGATTACGGATGGCACATCATTGAAGTCACAGAGCGTCGCCCCGGCAAACAGCTTTCTTTTGATGAGTCCGGAGATAGAGCGGCTCAGGGGCTGCAGAGACAGTATTTGGACAACGAACTTAAGGAACTTGAGGCAAAGTTCAGCGTCAACATAGACGAAAAAGCCCTTGAAAATCTCGGAGGCATCCCGGCTCCGGCAGTCGTACAGCAGTAAATGCCAAAGACTGTACATGGCGTTGCCGGAAAAAAGTTGCCCTTGTGGGTAAAGCTGATCTCATCTGCGACCGGGATCCTCTTTGCCGGTTTCGGCATGAGCAGTTTTATCTCGGGAGGTTCTATGAGCAGCGTAATAATTCCAATTTTTGTCGGAGCTGTCATGATATATCTCACAGGCTACGAACGCAGGATGTACATCGATGAGAAGGGCGTCTCTAAAGAGACTTCATTCTGGGGACAGAAGAAGATCCAGTCTGTGCCATGGGATGAGATAAACGACGCTCGTATCATACTCAACAAGGGAAAGAAAATATACGTAATATTCCATGGGAACATGTCCATATGGCCATTTACTTTTCTGTCAGAACAGAAAGAATCTCTGATCGAAACGGTAACTGAATATCTTGGTGAAGAAGATATCTTTATCGAAATATAGAAACTCACAAGACCAAAGCCGGGACACAAGGTCCCGGCTTTGGCTTTTATATTTGGCAGTCCCTAGGGGATTCGAACCCCTGTTAACGGGCTGAGAACCCGCCGTCCTAGGCCCCTAGACGAAGGGACCACATCACAGATGATATGGCTTATGGCTGGGGTACCAGGATTCGAACCTAGATTACCTGATCCAGAGTCAGGCGTGCTGCCGTTGCACCATACCCCAAAAAGGCCCAGTCTGTCTTCATAAGGCACAGACATGACAAGTGAAAATTATATCGGATATTTGTACCTTGTCAACCCGCACTTACGCACTTGTACTTGCGCACTTGCTCTCATCGTGTTCTTTCATCGTGCTCAAAGTGATGAGAATATTTAAAGCCCTATAGCTCTAAGTGGTATTAAGTGGTACGATAATAAGCTGAGGGGGAGTTGTTTTTAGATGCCCATAGATAAAAAAAGAGATAATAGAACAAGAAGAAATAATAGCAAAAAAGGAGAACTTAGCGTTATCCCGCTTGGAGGATTAGGGGAGATCGGTAAGAATCTCACTGTCTTCAAATATGATGATGACATTATCATAGTAGACTGCGGCCTTAAATTTCCTGAAGAAGAGATGCTCGGGATCGATTTTGTAATTCCTGATGTACAGTATCTGATAGAAAATAAAGATAAAATATTAGGCATATTTATCACACACGGACACGAAGACCATATAGGAGCTCTCCCGTTTATACTTCCCAGGCTTGATGTGCCGCTCTATTGTTCGAGGCTGACAGCAGGCATGATAGGGAACAAAATGGAAGATGCAAGGACAAACTACAAGCCAAAGTACAGGCAAATATGCCCCGGAGATATTATTGAAGCCGGAGCTTTCTCCGTTGAATTCATACCTGTCTGCCATTCCATCCCCGACGCTCTGGCGCTTTCAATTCACACCCCAATGGGAATGATAGTCCATACAGGAGATTTTAAACTTGATCCAACTCCCGTAGATGGAGTTGGTACTGACTACAGCTCATTTGCTGCTCTTGGAAAAGAGGGCGTTATGCTTATGCTCTCCGATTCAACAAACATTGAAAAAGACGGTATCACCCCTTCTGAAAAGACGGTAGGGCAGACTTTTGAACGTCTTTTCCGGCTTCACAAGGACAGAAGGATAGTTATCGCCACTTTTTCCAGTAATCTGCACCGTTCACAACAGGTCTTCAATGCTGCCGGAAGATTCAACCGTAAGGTGGTTCTGGCAGGCAGGAGCATGATCAAAAACGTAGAGCTTGCGATAGATCTTGGATACATAAATGTGCCTGAAGGGTTGATCGTCACCTCACAGGAGGCCGATCACATGCCTGAAAACAGGCTGGTCGTGCTCACCACCGGCAGCCAGGGAGAACCATTTTCCGGACTTGTCCTGATGAGCAGGGGGACCCACAGGATGGTGAAACTGGGTCCGAAAGACCTTGTGATAATATCCGCGACACCTATCCCGGGCAATGAAAAACTGGTAAGCCACACAGTTAACAGGCTCTTTGCCTGCGGCTGCGAGGTCATCTATGAGCGTGGAGAGAAGATACATGTATCCGGTCACGCTGCCCGCGATGAGCTTACTATCATGCTGAGCATGCTAAAACCAAGATATTTTATTCCTGTCCATGGAGAGTACAGACATCTTGTGCGTCATGCACAGCTAGCCCGCGAGATGGGAGTTGCCTCAAAAAATGTTTTTGTGATGCAGAACGGCGATGTTCTTAAGTTTAAAGCCAAGGGCGGCGCCTCTATAGATGGCAGGGTCCAGGCCGGGGCGGTGCTGGTAGACGGCATAGCGCTGGGTGAGTTTGAAGGCGGTCTCTTAAGGGAGCGCAGGGAACTCTCCGAAAATGGTATAGTCGCGATATCGATAACGCTTGATTCCAAATCCCGTTTAAAGGCTCCGATCCAGATACAGACAAAGGGCAGCGTCTTTTCTACTGAAGACGGAAGCACGTTCAAAGAGCTTGAAAATGCAGTGAAAATGGGACTGGAACAGTTTGCCCGGACACCTGGGGCAAAACCGGAAACATTGCCCACAGAGATACGTAAAAGGATCAGGGATGTTTTTGGGAAGTTTTCCCGAAACTATCCAGTTATAGTTCCGCTTATAACATTTGTAGAATAAAAGACTCATGCGGGCTTGAACGTCCGCTGGTATCCGAGGAGAGATATGATGTCTATTACTTCATTGCTGCAGATATTTGCAGGAGTCGGAATCCTGATCTACGGAATAATTATCATGGGAGAATCACTCCAGATAATTGCAGGGGACAAACTGAGAAAACTGATCGGATCCCTCACCGGAACCCCATTAAAAGGGTTGCTTCTCGGAACAGCAGTAACAAGTATACTTCAAAGCAGCAGTGCAACAACAGTCATGGTAGTCAGCTTCGTAGATGTCGGTTTTATGACCCTCACCCAAGCAATAGGAGTGATCCTGGGAGCAAACATAGGTACAACTGTAACAGCCCAGCTGATAGCATTCAAGATCACTGACTTGGCCTATCTCTGTGCGATGATCGGAGCCGGTCTCTGCGTCCTGTGCAAGAAGAAGAGGCACAGACAGATCGGAGTAGGCCTTATCGGTTTTGGACTGCTCTTTATAGGTATGGACATGATGCAGGAACCTCTCGCCTTTCTCAAGCAGAGACCTGAGATCGTTACTATTTTTGGAGACCACCTCTTTCTGGCCTTTCTTTCAGGCCTTGCTATAACTCTTCTTGTTCAGTCAAGCTCGGCCACAGTTGGTCTTACAATGGCGATAGCTTCCCAGGGCTTAGTTCCGCTCGAGACTGCCATAGCCATCATACTGGGAGACAATATAGGCACGACGATTACGGCAGTACTTGCGTCGCTTGGCGCAAACAGGTCCGCCAAGCAGGCCGCAGCAGCGCATGTAATGATAAAAGTGCTTGGAACGGTTGCAATAATGATGTGTATGCCTTTCTACACGTCTCTTATTGAGAACACTTCCACTGATATATCGCGTCAGGTAGCAAATGCCCACACTATTTTCAACGTGATAATCGCATTAATATTTCTTCCCTTTGTGAATCAGTACTCGAAGTTTATAAGAAAAATTCTCCCTGATGACAAAAATGAAAAAGTGCTTGGGGCACTGTTCCTCAACAGGACACTTATCGCAGCTTCTCCTGCTGCAGCAGTAGATGCTGTGCGCAAGGAGATGATCCGTCTGGGGGTATCCTCCTTAAGGATGATCGAAGCATGCAGGACTATGTTTCTTACCGATAACGAAAAACTTGTAGCAGAGATCGACAGGATGGAACGGAACGTGAACGAAATAACACATGATATCGTAAGATATGGTACAGAAGTAGGCCAGTCAGGTCTCTCTCCGGACCTTTCAATGATCCTGAACTCATGCATTAGCGGTGTGGGA
>JAAZCN010000138.1 GCA_012513245.1 Synergistaceae bacterium
GAACAACTGTTTGACCATTGTTCGACTAGAATTTTAAGGTGTGACAGAAGTTTCCAAAGGGTTAAGGTCCCACAACCGTTTGCCAACCGTTTGACCATTGTTAGACCATCGTTTGACAAAATTTTTAAGTTTGACCGTATTTACAACTGCTCAGCAACCGCTCAGCGACTGCTCAGCCATTGCTCAGCAAATATTTTAAGACCACCGTCTCACGCCGCAGCTTTACGCGACATTCTTTTGTCGCAGTTAAGGTATAAATGATAAATTAAGGAGTGAATGAGATGCTTTATTCAGAAAAAGTATCCGAGGCGATCAAATTTCTTTCAGATAAAATTGACCAAAGACCGGAGATAGCACTAATACTCGGTTCCGGGCTTGGGAGTCTTGCAGAAAGCATAGAAAACCCCAGTGTGATTCCATATCAAGATATTCCTTACTGGCCACGGTCAACAGCTCCGGGCCATGCCGGAAAACTGATTTTCGGGACACTGGAGGGTGTATCGACAGTAATTATGCAGGGAAGAGTCCATTATTACGAAGGATACACGATGGAAGAAGTTGTCTTCCCTGTGCGGGTGCTTGGCCGGCTTGGCATAAAGACTTTAATAGTAACAAACGCATCGGGGGGGATAAATACAGACATACCGCCCGGTGGGATAGTAGCTATCCAGGATCACATCAACTTTATGGGCACGAACCCTCTTATCGGAGAAAACGATGATGAAATGGGACCCCGTTTCCCGGATATGTCTGAAGCATACGACAGAGAATATATCCAAAAGCTTGAGAGTGCTGCGGAAAAAGAAAATATCAGCCTTAACAGAGGAACGTATATTGCTTTCTCAGGTCCCTCTTTTGAGACTCCGGCAGAGATCAGGATGGCCGGAGCCTTCGGAGCGGACGTTGTCGGCATGTCGACAGTCCCTGAGGTCATCACAGCAAACCATATGGGGATAAGGGTGTGCGGTATATCCTGCGTTGCAAACGCCGCGGCCGGAATATCCAAAAACAAACTTACCCATCAGGAAGTCCTTGATACTATGAAAAATAGTTCTGCAACTATATGCAGGCTGATCTCAGCCTTTTTAAGGGAGATTCGAGAATGACCTTCAAAGGTATCGAATTCATTGAAAAGAAAAGAGACGGGCTTAAACACACAGGAAAAGAACTGCAAGCCTTCATAGAGACTGTAATGCGAGGAGAGATCCCCGATTATCAGATCTCTGCCTGGTTGATGGCAGCTTTCCTTAATGGACTTGACGACGATGAGCTGATGCATTTCACACAGGCTCTTGCTCATTCAGGAGAGACCCTGAACTACCCGCCGGAGGACAGGATAATAGACAAGCACAGCACGGGCGGAGTTGGCGACAAAACAACCCTTGTCCTTATCCCCCTTGTTGCAGCCTGTGGATCCAAGATATCCAAGCTCAGCGGTCCCGGTCTCGGATACACGGGAGGTACGATAGACAAGCTCGAATCTATCCCAAACATGAATTTGCACCTGAGCGAAATTGAATTCAGAGATCAGGTTAATAAGATCGGATGCGCTATCTCGGGCCATTCAGTCAAACTTGCGCCGGCGGAAGGCAAATTCTACAGGCTTAGGGATGTAACAGGAACTGTCCCATCTATACCTCTCATAACTGCGAGTATTATCAGCAAGAAACTGGCAGGAGGAGCTTATGGCTATCTTTTCGATGTCAAGTGCGGAAGCGGCGCTTTCATGAACGACATAAAAAAGGCCGGAGAGCTTGCTCAAAAACTTGTCGAAATATCCCAGAAACTGGGAAAGGAATGTGTCTCGATCATA
>JAAZCN010000139.1 GCA_012513245.1 Synergistaceae bacterium
AGATGTTAAGCCTGACATGGAAGACTGGAATTCATTCCTGGAGAAATATGACAACCTGAAAGGTGAAGTTACAGTCGCACTTGTCGGCAAATACACAGAGATCAAGGACGCCTATCTAAGTGTCAACGAAGCCCTTGCTCATGCAGGTATTGCGAACGGTGTAAAAGTTAAGGTAATGCCGGTCGAAGCGGAGGATCTGGAAAAAGGGATCCCTGAAGAAATTCTCTCCAAAGCTGATGCGATACTTGTACCGGGAGGATTTGGACAGAGGGGCGTAGAGGGAAAAATAGCAGCGGCTAAATATGCCCGGGAGAACAAGGTTCCATATTTTGGCCTTTGCCTCGGTATGCAGGTAGCTGTTATTGAGTTTGCAAGAAACATCCTCGGGCTTACCGGAGCAAACAGCCTTGAGATGGACGAAATGACTCCGCATCCTGTCATTCACTATGCGGAAGGACAAAAAAACATAGGCGATATAGGCGGAACATCCAGGCTGGGAGCTTACCCATGCGAACTTAAAAAAGATACGATGTCCTTCTCGATATATGGCACAGATATAATTAGCGAGAGGCACAGACATCGTTTCGAATTCAACAATCAATATATCGAACTCTTTGAAAAAGCCGGAATGATAGTAGCAGGAGTGTGCCCAACAGGCGGACAGGTAGAAATAATGGAAAATACGGGACATCCCTGGATGCTTGGAGTACAGTTTCATCCTGAGTTCCTATCTCGTCCGGTAAGACCCCATCCATTATTTATGGATTTTATTGCGGCCGCTGTAAAAAATTCTAAAGTGAAAAATTGAAAGGAGGAAACAATATGAAGTTAAAAAATATGTTGATGCTGACGGCAGTTATTTTTACAGTCTTTGCATCAGTTTCATTTGCTTCGGATATGGCTGTTGACGGAGGCCCCGCCTTTCAAACACTCGAGAGGATCGAGACTATAGTATATGGTTCGCCCCAGGGAGGAGGACTTCTTTCCAGGCTTAACTCAGCAGAAAAAGACGTCTTCGGAAGAGAACTCCCCGGCAGCCTGACGGAACGACAGACTGCTATGTTGGATTTCCTGGAGAAAGGAACAACAACTCAGCCATCGCTTCTTTTTAAACTCTCTGTTGCAGAATGGGCCGTTGTTCAGCAGATACATCCGGACTGGTCACTTGCACGCAGGATCGATACCCTGGAGGCAATAGTTGAAGGAGCAGTTCAGGGCGGCGCCCTGGCTTCAAGAACAGAAAGACTTATAACCAAACTTCTTCCGGAGGGAGTCCTTGCGACCCCTGTAGAGATACCTGCCACAACGGTTGTAAAGACATCTCTTTCTCAGACACTTACGGTGAAAAATGTAAAGATAGATGACAAGGTCGTTTTGAAACTGGTCGAAGAGATCGTGATAAACAAGAATCTTGTGGCTCCCAGAGGCAGCAGGATCTTTGCCCACATAACCAAGGTCAAGCCTCCGCGCAGCTTCGGGAGGGCCTCGGAAATTGAAATGGCCTTCGATGCACTCGAAGTCATAGGCCCCAACTCAGTTACTGTAGCGATGGGAGAGGCTGCGAAAAAAGCTATGGAAGCAGATTCTGCGACTATCGGAGCAGTAGGCGCAAGCTTTGCGGGTGCGATCCTTCTTGGCCCTCTTGGGCTTGCCGGTGGCTTCCTCGTGAGGGGTTCGGACATCCATCTGAAAGAGGGTACTCTCTTCTATGTTGAGACAACATCTGCTGCAACTGTCCACGGATATATGATACCAAGTCAGATATCATCTATGACTGTTTCCGGGGATGTGACGTCTCCACAGGGCACCGGGTCACAGATCAACCCCTAATATTTTTGATTGGGATGACATTTAATTGTCAATAAAAAAAATATCCCGTAAAAAGGCATTCATGATCGCAGCGTTGGTTTTTATCGCTGTGATTGTGGTCTTTCTATGGAGAGATCTTAATCTTTCCAACAGGGCAGGCGACATTCCTCTGCCGGATATTATTGTTGAAAATATCGAAATAGACAGGGAGATCAACGGCAAGCAGTGGAAATTGATCTCTCCCAGAGTAGAACACAGAGACGGACTTTTTTACGGAGAGTCGCTTGACATAACGATCACTGAAAGTGACAGCAAGGTCACCAGGATCAACGCTGTTAAAGGTGTATTTACAAGAGCCAACAACGATATTGAAATGACTAGCGCAGATGTTGTTATGACTGAAAAGAACAATGTTTACAACCTTAAGGCGGGACAGGTCGAATTCGACGCAGCAAAAGAACTTTGGAACTTCTTCAACAGCGTCATGCTTACTGACGGAAAAATCACAGTTGAAGGTAAAGATGGAAGCTACGATACCAAAAGCGGAGAATGCATCGTAACAGGCGGGGGGGTTGTAACTTGGAAAGACTGAAAAAAATATCTCTGAGCGGACCAATAAAGGTCATACTGATCGGTCTCATCTTTATATTTGTATTTCTTCTTAAACCTCTTTCAGCTGATGAAACCACTGATGAGGTGCATATGGATGCTGACAGCGTGGTCTATCAGGAAAACACAGGGATAGCTACAGCGGACGGAAACGTCAAGGTGCGAAATAAAACCATGCGGCTGTTTGCGCCACACGTTAAATATAACAGCAACAACCAGCTTGTTGAGGCTTTTTCAGATGAGCGGGGAAAGGTGACGCTCTTTTCAGGACCGGACAAGCTGACAGGAGAGCATCTGGCTTACAGCCTTGAAACGAAAAGAGGCCTCCTGACTGACGCCTCGGGTAAGATGGATGCGCTTTACCTGCAGGGCGGCGATGTCAAAGTAATGCCCATGGAAGACGCTCTTAAATTTGGCGTTATCAAATCACGTCCGAAAAAAAGTAAAAAAGACACGGAAGATGAGCAGATAACAGAATGGCTTAACACGACAACAACTACTTGTGATTTTGAAAAACCTCACTATAGGCTTAAATCTAAAAAAATAGTAATAATTCCCAATAAAAAAATGATAATAAAAAAACCAAGGATCTATATCGGAAAGAAGTGCATCTTCACCTACCCCTTTGATTATGTGGTAAGACTTGGCCCAAGGGAGCAAAGCCTCCTTCCGTACTTCTCATTTGATTCCAACAAAGGATTGGGAGGCGGTATGAAAGGCTACCTTGACTTAGGTACTGTCGGAGAATTAAAGGTCAATATGATCTACTGGTCAGACAACATGTGGGAAGCCAGGCTCCATTACAGAAGGGAGATCCTTGAAGGACTTTCTGTGTTTTTAGAATCTGACCGTCTTTATGACTCTGATTCCGATGAGATAATGTGGCGCCCGAAGTGGGGACTTGAGTATAACTCTTCAAACGGATGGAAGGCCATTTTGTATCAGGCTCAAAGAGAATTGATAGAAACAGAGATGAGGCCCGGGCAGGAACAGCGTTTTAATGTTTGGACAGACCCTGAATTTGGCCTATATTCGCCCTGGTACGGAGGCACTTCCGGTGTGGCCAGGATAAGATTCTTTGGTATTTACGGACGATATCAGGATAATCTTAACGTTGTCCAGCCATGGAGAGAAAGAGTCGTATTCGGTACAGAAATGACAGGTTCTCCTGATGTAGGAGATTTTTTCTTCAAACCCTTTTACGGTGGAAGATATGTATATCACACATACGAGGGAGGAGACCAGACTCAGGATCTTATCGACGGATGGGTAGGCGTGAGATGGAAAATTGGTGTTTTTGATTTTAGCTCCAGCTACTTCAGGAGATGGGCAGATGGCACATCACCGCTTGCCTGGGACAGATATGCTGACAACGAAAACTTTTATCAGTCCGTATCTTTTCCTCTGCCTTTCGGAGCGTCCTGGGAAAAATGGACTTTCTCTGTGACCGCATCATATGACAACATCTCAGAGGAAATAGCCTCCATGTATTATTCTGTGAACTACAACAAACACTGCATAACCTGGCAACTTTGGATAAGTGA
>JAAZCN010000140.1 GCA_012513245.1 Synergistaceae bacterium
ACCGTATCCTGCATATAAAAATCGTTCTTCGGCAATTCCTCTTGAAGCCATTTCGCTTATAATTTTTTTGGCTCTTTCAATAGATAATTTTTTCTCGCCTGAGGGGTTTCCGGTTGCTGCTGTATGACCTTCTACAAGAAAAAAAGAATCCGGCACAAGAAGAAGCACTTTGGCAATTTCATCAAGCCGCCACTTTTCTTCGCTCAGAATCACGGCACTGTCGCTTGCAAACCGGATATCCCTCACCGACAGCCTTATACCTGTATCAAGCTGTTCGACAAAGACTCCTGTGTTGTTTTCGTCCGCTGCAGATGAATCCTGACCGGAAGACAGACCGCTATGCAGTGAGGCTTCAATATCTTTTTTATTAATTGATACTGACTCCTCATTCTTTACAGCCTCACGGTCTCCATTCTTCACAGATTCAAGTAACTCACTCTTTATTGCGCTTTGACTTTCTTTCCCGGTGGACTTTGTCTGACTGCTGCCTTCTGGAGTCTTTCCTGAGGCGGCGGAAGGCAGGGGTAAAATATCTGTACCGGATTGGGGTTTCAATTCGCCGGAAGAGGCAATTGCGTCCTGTCCGCTCAGGCTTTTTAAAGCTGTATATAGCTTTTCCTTATTAACAGCAGGAGGAAATTCGGTAAAAAGCAGGGTTGAACCGGCTAATCGGACAGACGATCCGTCTTTATAGGTAAACGTCTCATCCATGGTATCGCGTATTAAAATTGCAGCGCCTGTATCTTTTAAAACAAGAATATCAGCATTGTGAGTTCCCGACGCAGATTTTAAATTGGGATCTCCATAGTAATCCATGTACTGAACTCCGTACCTCGTTGCCCATTTAGCCTTGATCCGGTACACCTGTTCGCCCTTATAGGTTTCTTCACCGGAAAAAACATATTCAATATAAATGGGCATCTTTGTATAGATTCCTGTATTATACGGATCAACAGACCGCACAGCTTCTGAACGCCAGGACTCTCCGGGCAGCACCGCTTTTGATGGATATGAGGGGAAACTGCGGTATGAAGGGAACCCGTTATCATCTACAACGGTCATTTTTCCGTCCGGAGCGATGTGAAAGGTTGAAGGAATAGAACCTGATAAGCCCTTTGAGGTTTTTTGCATATTTGATTTAGTTTCTTCAAGAACATAGAAATGCCCGGAAAACCAGCTGTTTTGTTTGACTGCTGAGGCTGCATTGGACGGAGCGTTCATTGACGATATAAAAGAGCGGACCTCGCGGCTTGTTAACCCGGTAAATTTGCCGTTGTCGTAGCGGCGTATATCGGATCTTTCCACCATGTAATATGAGGGACCTTGATTATAGGTAATAAGAGACTGTGCGTTAACTATAACAGCTGATAATAACAAAAAAATAAAAATAACAGGCTTTTTCATACTCACCTGTATCGGCATTTATTCATGAAGAGTGAAGCCCCACAAACATGCGCAATTTTCATCAGTAATATCCTTATAAATGCTCATTAAACGCTTTACCGTAAATTAATGCTTATAATGAGCCGTTTTTCTTTCGATACATATAGTATATACCATAAAGCAATTCAGGAGCCGGTAATGATACACATAAAAAAAATACATTTTTCAGAAGCTGCAGTTTTTATACTGTTTTTTTTAACAAGCTGTACTTCAACACAAACAAAAACGGGAACTAAGACAGAAGAACCGGTGCAGCAGAAAAACTCAACACAGACTATTCAGCAGATGATTCTTTCGGGCAGGAGCACGGAAGCAAAAGAATTATTCCAGGCAAAAATTGATATTAACTCCATGGATGAAAACGGCAATACAGCACTTCATGCAGCGTCCCAAATTAACGACAGCGAGCTGGTCACCTTTCTTATTTACAAGGGTGCTAACACTGAGTTAAAAAATCATCAGGGCGATACACCCCTTCATCTCGCCCTGAAAAATGACGGAAAAGAAAGTGCAAAAATTATTGCTGCTGCAGACGGCACCATCTTCGCCCGGGACGGACAAAATAAAACAGCACTCGAGCTGGCCTTGGCTAAGGGACAGGACTATTTCGATGTAGTGATTACAACAAAAACAGGACAAATGCGCGATGTTAACGGCAGATCTCTTGTTCATTATCTTGTTGACTGGGAAAATAC
>JAAZCN010000141.1 GCA_012513245.1 Synergistaceae bacterium
CCTTTTGTATGTTCCATTTTTTTCTCTGTAATCAATTATAAGCTGTGCAGTTTTCGGACCAACTCCCGGAAGCTTCTCCAGGTCTTCCTTTCCCGCCGTGTTCAGATCGATAAGCTCTGCAGTTGCCTTCAAACCTTCGGTAGCTATACCTGAAGATGGGGCCGCGGAATTTGTCGGGGCAGTAACCTGTCGGGGTGCTGCTTCTCCTTTAGCAGGAAAAGTTACATGCGCTCCGTCCTGAAGTATGGCTGCGAGGTTGACCGCTTCCTGATCAGCCTGAGAGGCGAATCCTCCCGCGGCTTCGAGAGCCTGGTAAACCCTCGATCCTATAGGAACCCTGTACACTCCGGGTTTCTTTACCGAACCTGTTATGTAAATGACCCATTCTTCTTTGACGGCCTCTGGCGTTGCCTGAGTGACAGAAGACAGCTGCGAGGAATTAGAAGCGGATGCTGAGGGCGAAACATCTATTGTATCTTCCATTACCGGCATCAAATCAACTGTTTTCCTGCCCACTGATTCCTGACCAAACTGGCCTTTGTAAGAATGTAAAAGTATCGCTGCTCCAAGAAAGCATATCAATCCAAGGATCATCATTACAAGGTTACGCTTGTTTCCGCCCTCTCCATACATCAGAAGACCTCTTTTCTAAATTATTTCGCCTTCCAGTGACCAGTGGCTGGCCCTGACAATGTTCACATCGATATATCTGCCCATATATTCAGGGCCGCCTTTAATGATAACAACTTTATCCGTTTGAGTTCTGCCCTGCAGTAATCCTTCTCCAATGGGAGCAGTACCGTCAACAAGGATCTCGAATTTCTTGCCGACATAATTCTCATTGAGTTCTCGTGCAAGGAGTGTCTGCATTGCGTTAAGTTCGTTGAGTCTAGTCGCTTTAACTTTGTTATCTATCTGTCCGTCCATAACAGCTGCTTTCGTACCTTTTCTGGGAGAATAGGCCGCTGTATGGACGATGTCAAATCTTAGTTCCTTCAGCAGATCATAAGAGGCCCTGAAATCATCTTCGGTCTCCTGCGGAAAACCAACTATCATGTCTGTTGTCAAACATACATCCGGAAGTGAGCCGCGGATCTTTTCCACCAAGTCGGTATACTCGCTTACGGTGTATCCCCTGTTCATCTCTTTCAATATCCTGTCGCTGCCCGATTGAACAGGAAGGTTGATATTGCGGCATATCAATGGCTCAGAAGCCATCACATCAAGGATATTTTCGTCAAAATCCTTTGGATGCGATGTTGTAAAACGGAGACGTTTTATTCCCTCAATCTTCGAAACATCTTTAAGGAGGGAGGCAAAGTCATATTCTCCATTTGTGTCTTTACCATAAGCATCAACATTCTGTCCAAGGAGCGATATCTCTGAAACACCTGATGCGGCAAGCACTTCGGCTTCTTTAATTATCTCGGTGTGGCTACGGGATTGAAGTCTTCCTCTGACATAAGGAACTATGCAGTAAGTACAAAACCTGTCACAGCCATAAGTTATCGTTATATATGCCTTATAGGGGTTTGTGCGCTCAGTGGGGGCGATTTCAAGGTCTTCAAGC
>JAAZCN010000142.1 GCA_012513245.1 Synergistaceae bacterium
CTATCTTGATACAGGGGCTATTTACAGGGCGGTGACCTGGTTTCTAAAAGACAGGTCTGTAGCTCCAAAAGAGACGAATAAAATAGAGGCTGTACTGACCGGAATATCTATCTCTTTTTCAGACGGCAGGGTCTTGGTCAACGGACGTGAAGTAACTGCCGAGATCCGCACCCCGGACGTGGATGCAGCAGTATCGTCTTATTCGGCACTCAAGCCTGTCAGGGATGCTCTTATGGGAATGCAGAGAGAACAGGCTTCAAATGGTCTTGTGGCAGATGGCCGGGACATGGGTACCGTTGTTTTTCCCAACGCTGATCTTAAGATATTTCTAACAGCGGAAGCGGAAGAACGGGCCAAACGCCGTTACAGGGAGAGGCTTGCCCGCGGCGAGAAGGCGGACTATGATGAGATACTCAGGTATGTCAACGAAAGAGACCTTTATGACATGAACAGGGAGATAGCCCCCCTGCGTCCCGCAAGCGGCTGCGTTATACTGGACAGCACAAAGATGACAATTGAAGAGGTTGCTGACGTTATCGTCAGTTTAGCCGGAGAACTGGGAGAAATTAAAGAGAATTGAGCAGACAGAAAAGAACCATCGATCTTTCAATAAAACCAAAAAAAGCAATAGTGTGCGGAGTTAACATGGGCAACGCAGACGATACAGAAATATCGCTTGATGAACTGGTAATGCTTCTTGCAAATTTGAGTATACCTACCGTGGCCAGGGTCATTCAGAAAAGGAACACGCCTGACCCGGCGAGCTTCGTAGGTTCGGGCAAGGCAGAGGAGATAAAGGATTTTGCACAGAAATCCGAAGCGACGCTTCTTGTTGTTGATGATTTCCTGAGCCCGACGCAAAAGAGCAACTTACAGAAACTGACATCCATGACAGTCTGGGACAGGGCTTTCGTAATAATGAAGATATTCGAGAGCAGGGCCCACACTTCCGAAGCCAAGCTTCAGGTCCAGGTCGCCCAGTACAGGCACGAAATACCGAGCCTGAAAGGTCTTGGTCACCAGATGTCAAGGACTGGCGGAGGCATTGGTACGAGGGGCCCGGGAGAGACAGAATTTGAAAAGCATAGAAGAAAACTCGAAAGACGCATCAAAAGCATTACTTCGCGCCTTGAGGAAGTCAAGGGCAGAAGAAGGGACAGCAGAGAGAGACGCAAAAAGAACGGAGCTTTTACAGTTGCGCTGGTAGGCTACACGAACAGCGGCAAATCGACCCTTTTGAGGTCTCTTTCAAAAGATTGCGGGATATTGGCCGCAAACCAACTTTTTTCTACCCTTGACCCGGTAATAAGGAGGATCAGCTTCAGGGACGGAGGAAGTTTTCTGCTTTCCGACACGGTAGGATTCATTCGTAAGCTGCCGCCTGAACTCGTAGCAGCATTCAGGGCAACACTTGAAGAGGTTTCCGGCGCCGACCTGCTCCTGCTGGTCGTAGATTCAGCGGAGAAGGACCCTGTCGGAAATATGGAGATAGTTCTGGAGACCCTTAAAGAGCTCGAAGCAGATGATCTGCCCAGGATAATAGTATTGAATAAGATAGATAAAGCCGGGTCAGACGCGGATTTTACAGCAATGGAGCTGCGAGCGAGGGGTGAAGAGACCGTAAAGGTGTGTGCGCTTACCGGCGAGGGTTTCGAGGATCTCCTTACAGCGATAAAAAAACAGATGACGGAAAACTATGAGGATAGGCCGGCAGACGAACATGCTTGATAAAACGGACAATAGACAGGATGTGATCTTATGTATGTAAGCATGACAGGTTTCAGCAGAACTCAGATCCAGAGATCCTGGGGCACAGTCAGTTTAGAGATGTCGAGCGTCAACCACAGATATCAGGAGATATATGTCAGACTCCCAAGAGAGTTTTCAAGCTGGGAGCCATGGTTTCACCAGAAGCTGCGCAAGGATTTCCGCAGGGGCAAGTTACAGGTCAGGATGGAGGTTCTGTGGGCTCCCTCATTAAAGATGGGCCGGATAAATAAAGATATCATGATATCTTATTGCGAGGAACTGATGCAGATACAGCGTATGATTGGACAGGCAAAAGATCTTCAGCTCGAGAACGTAGTAACGCTCCCCGGTGTCCTTGATATTCCCAGGTTCGAGGACAGCACAGAAAAAGAAGAACTGGAAGTTGCCTTCAGCGAATTGATAGAACAGGGTCTCAGCTCATGGCAGAAGATGAGGGAGACAGAGGGAGACCATCTTAAAGAAGAGGTCCTTATCCACCTGACAGAGCTTGAAAGACTTTCTGCCCTTATAGAAGAGAAGTGGCTTCCTGCAAGGGATCAGGCATTTGACAATACCAGGCAGAGAATAACAGAAATGCTCGAGTCTCTCGGGGGTAAACTGGAGGAATCCCGAATGATGCAGGAGATAGCGATCATGACGGACAAGTGGGACGTGTCTGAGGAGATAGCCCGACTCAAAAGCCACATTACCAAATTCAGGTCTACCGGTGAAGATACTGAATCATCCGGACGTAAGCTTGATTTTATAGTTCAGGAGATGAACCGTGAAGTCAATACCCTTGATTCTAAAATATCAGACGCGGAAATAAGATGGCTTGCAGTAGATTCAAAAGCTGCACTGGAACGAGTACGTGAACAAATTCAGAACCTGGAGTAGATGATAATGAATTACAGACTTGTGCATGTAGGTTTTGGGAATATGGTAGTAGCGGACAGGGTAATTGCAATAATAAGCCCTTCCTCCGCTCCGATAAAGAGACTCAAGGAAGAGGCCAGGGAATCCGGGCTTTTGGTTGATGTCACTCAGGGAAGGAAGACCAGGGCGATCCTGATAATGGACAGCAGGCATGTCATAATGTCTGCGATACAGCCTGAGACTATAACCGGTCGTTTCGAGGGAGAGGAAGGTAAGGAAGAAAAACAATGAGAGGCAGACTCTACATTCTTTCCGGACCGGCAGGAGTTGGCAAAGGGACTGTACTCAGAAGGGTTTTTGAAAAACTGGACAACATAGCATACTCGGTCTCGTGCACGACCAGAGCTCCAAGGCCCAGAGAGATAGATGGAGTCAACTATATTTTTATGGACGAATCTTCTTTTAAAAAGATGGTTGACGAAGGCAGATTTCTCGAGTGGGCGAATGTACATGGACACTTTTACGGAACAAGAAAAGATATTGTCGAAGAGACTGTTCGGCATGGCAAAGATGTCCTCTTAGAGATAGATGTGCAGGGTGCATCTCAGGTCAAGAAAAAAATGCCTGATGCTGTAATGATATTCATACAGCCACCATCATTTGAAGAACTCATCAGAAGGCTGAAAAAGAGAGGCACAGAAGGGCCGGAAGAGCTTGAGCTCAGGATAAAAAACGCAAAGAAGGAAATGAGTTACGCAAACGAGTATGAACATATGATAATAAATGAAAAAATAGACAAAGCGGCCGATGATTTTATTAAAATAGTAAAAAAATACCGGGAGGGTAAAATATGATATACATGGATCTGGAAAAAATTTACAAAAAGAGGGATATTCCAAATAAATACATACTGACACTTGTTGTAGCCGCACGTGCCCGTCAGCTGAGCGAGAGAAAGGGAGCTATTAGCGGTTATGACGAAAAATTCATAACGAGGGCAGTAGAGGATCTGACGCAGGGGAAGATAAAGTATTCCTTCGTAGATACCTCTCCAAAAAAGAATCCAAATGAGTCCGTGGAAGCATAACAGAAAGATCCTGTACGGAGTAACGGGAGGAATAGCCGCCTATAAAGCTCCGGATATCCTTCGAGGCTGGAGAAAGGCGGGCTGCGAGGTAGAGGTCATCTTAACGACCTCAGCGGAGGAGTTTGTGAGTCCACTTGTCATTTCCACCCTGACAGGAAGAAAGGTTTGGCGAGAAAAGGATTTCCTCTCTGCCGAAGAGGGATGGAAGATCCCTCACATAACTCTCACAGAGTGGGCAGAGGTATTTGTGATAGCTCCCTGTACTGCAAACGGTCTGCGTATATGTGCGCAGGGAGACGGTGGTTCGCTGCTGGGAGCAGCGATGCTTGCTAACAGAAATCCCCTTGTCATCTTTCCGGCCATGAACCCGAACATGCTCCGGAATTCGACTGTAAGAGATAACATCGATAAAATCACAGCGATGGGACACACAGTAGTGGGCCCGGACAGCGGCATGCTTGCCTGCGGTTATGAAGGCAAAGGCAGGCTGCCTGATAATTCAGTGATTTACGAACATGTATGGAAGGCCCTCTCTCCTAAAAATGACATGAATGGCATGAAGGTACTGGTAACAGCGGGGCCTACCCATGAATACATAGATCCTGTCAGGTATATCAGCAACCCAAGCAGCGGAAAAATGGGCTACGCCATCGCCAGGGCCGCATGGTACAGAGGAGCTGATGTCACCCTTGTCTCCGGACCAGTATCAATACAGCATCCTGAAGGAGTAAGAGTGATAGATGTAGTATCAGCGGAGCAGATGTATGAGGCATGTATTAAAGAAGCCCCGCGAATGGACATTATAGTCAAAGCCGCTGCCGTCGGTGACTTCAAAGTGGAAGAAGAGATGAAACAGAAGCTCAAGAGGCGCGATGGTGAGCCACTGACTATGACATTTGTCCAGAACAGGGATATTGCAGCAGAGCTTGGCAGAATGAAAAAAGCCGGGCAGATGCTGGTTGGTTTCGCAGCTGAGACACAGGATCTTTTAGCGAACGCCCAAAAGAAGATGGTAGCGAAGAACCTGGATATGATCGCCTGCAACGATGTACTTGCCAACGGAGCCGGATTTGCATCAGACACAAATACTTTGATGATAATGACAAAAGGCGGTTCAGAGGTTGAGTTTTCAGGCGCAAAAGACGACGTTGCCGACTCTTTGCTTGACGCTGTCATCAGAAATAAAAATAAAGAATAATGGATATACTATCTGTCGCGGTCCCGGGACCGTGGTGGACCGGCCTCTCTTATACACACACCGGTGCTCTGCCGTATGGGACCAGAGTAAGGGTACCTTTAGGCAGCTCTTCCAGAGTTGGCCTGACTGTAGAAGATCTTTCCACTATAAAAAGACCGGAAGAACTTAAAGAAATAAAAGAGGCAATAGATCAAACCCCTCCTTTGCCGGATGAACTGTGGCGGACGATCGGCTGGTTCGCTAAGACCTGGTTCGTAGGGACCGGAATGGCGGCTAAGAGCTTTTTACCGGCCCGGTTTCTTCAAGGTGAACCGTTGGAAGATACGGTTTATGAACCTGCCGGAAGATCCTCATCTGTAAAATATGTCTACGAGCCAAGAGACTCTCAGAGGATGGACATATATCGCGATATCCTCACGGCATCAGAACGTGCCGCAATAGTCGTATTTCCTGAGATAACAGCGGCTAAAAGATTCTGGAACATCCTCCCGGACTCCCTAAAGCATGAGGGAGCCTTATGGCCCGGTTTGTCAAAAGCGAAGCAGTGGGATTTCTGGAAGAGGGCCAGGAAGGGCGAGATAAGATTTGCTGTAGGATGTCAGACGGCATCTTTCATACCGATATCAGGCCTCTCGATGATAATAGTTGACGAAGAGAACAGCGGTGCATGGAGGGCTCAGAAGCATCCTCAATTCCACCACAGGACGATACTGGCAGCACGTGCCGGTTTTGCCGGAGCTGACCTTGTTCTTGGAGGCAGAATGCCTTCAGCAAAGGCATTTCTGCAAGCCGGAAAAGATTTCAGCCGCATCGGGATCAGGGATAGACTAATATTCGTAGACATGAAAGACTCATCATCGTATGATTTTGATGGTATAAAGGACACGCTTCCCATAAGCAGGCCCCTTATAAGGGAGACGAGGGAGACGCTTGGAAAAGGAAAATGGGCTTTCTGGATCCTTGACCGCAAGGGCTACGCAGGAGAGATCTTCTGTGAAGACTGCGGATCGCCTGTCCGTTGTCCTAAATGCGCAGGAGTGATGAGATGGGAAGGAAAATCAGGTTCACTCAAATGCCTTGACTGCGGGAAGAGGGATCCTGTACCTGAGAAGTGCCCGTCATGCGGAGGTCCGTTTCTTGAGGGGCAGAGACCGGGGCTTGAGGCACTGGAAGAGAGAGCGAGAAAATTTTTCAGGGACAAAGATGTGATACTTTTCCATGAAGAAGGAACAAAGATGCCTTCAGGAGAATCGATACTTAAAAAGCACTCCAACGGAGGACTTATTCTTGGAACCAGAAAGATAATTTCACTTACCGACGACATCTCACCTGAGACGGTAGGTTGGATAGATGCTGATGCAGAAGCAAGGGTTCAGGAGTATGATGCAAAAGCGAGGGCCTTTTCACTAATGTGGGAATCCGCATGGAGAGGAAAAGAACCTGACAACAGAAAAATTGTGATACAGAGCAGAAGGCCTGATAAAACCTGGCAGCAGGCTCTTGGAATCGGATGGGGGTATTTCTGGGAGAGGGAGCTGAAAGAACGCAGGGAATGGGAGCTTCCCCCATATGTGCCGATGCTCAAGATAGACATTCCGGCGTTTAAAAGGAATGGACTTGCAGAACATCTTGACCGTGCAGATTTTGAATATTGGGAGTCTGAAGATAGATCAGACCAGATCTGGGTCAGGACAAAGAAGTTTGATGCACTTAGGAAGATACTTGAACCATATTTTGACATAAAAAACACTAGATCAGGGATCCCTAAGGTCAGCATAAAGCTTGACTGACAGGGGAAGAACAAAAATAAAATGGCATATTATAAAAGCAGCCATATGCCGGCAAGGAGAATAAAATGGCAATAATAGCAATAATTGGAAGGCCTAATGTAGGCAAATCATCCATTTTCAACAGAATGGTGGGCAGGAGAACTGCAATTGTAGATGACCAGCCGGGCGTCACAAGGGACAGGATCTACGGCGAAGCCGAGTGGGCGAGCAGAAGATTCTACGTTGTCGACACCGGAGGGATAATGTCTGAAGTTGAACATCCCTTTATGGACCTCATATCAAAGCAGGTGGATCTTGCCCTGGATGAGAGCAGCGCTGTCATTTTTGTGCTTGACGGCAGGCAGGGCATCACCCCGATGGATAAGGATATCGCGCTCAAGCTCAGAAAAGGCGGCAAGCCTGTCATAATAGCCATGAACAAGCTTGATAACCAGAAACAGGTAGATGAAATGCTCCATGAGGCATATTCCCTTGGTTTTGATACGGTGATAGCGACAAGCGCGGAGCATAATATTGGCTTCGACGAGATTTTTGACGCTGTTGTGTTAAAACTTCCGCCGGATGATTTTGAGTCAGAGGAAGATGATATAAGGGTGGCACTCGTTGGGAGGCCCAACGTTGGAAAATCAAGTCTCCTGAATGCTATAGCAGGAGAAGAGCGTTCGATGGTAAGTGACATGGCAGGAACGACTCGTGATGTAGTTGACTCTCTGGTGGAGATAGACGGGATCAAAATGAGATTTCTCGATACGGCGGGACTCAGACGAAAAAGCCGTGTGAACACAGATATTGAATACTATTCCAACGTAAGGACGTACCAGGCGATAGACAGGTGTCATGTCTCACTTGTACTTCTGGATGCTCAGGATCCTGTGACAGAACAGGATAAGAGGCTCATTGGCCAGGTCCTTGAAAGAGGTAAGGGGCTGGTGATCGTTATGAACAAGTGGGATCTTGCACCCAGAGAAGAAAAAATTGGGGACAAGATGACAGAATTGCTGAAGGACGAGCTGCCTTTTGCTTCTCATGCGCCTAAAATTTTTATTTCAGCCGATTCGGGGCGAAGCATCTCCAAAATCCCGGCTCTTATCACGAAGGTCGAAGAGAACAGGAGAAGAAGGATATCCACCTCGGAGCTCAACAGGCTGGTCAAGGAGACCCTCATATTTGAGAGGATGCCGGGGGACGGAAAAGGTCACAGCCTTAAAATATACTATTGCACACAGGCGGACGGAGCTCCACCCGCTTTCATATTCTTTGTCAATGATTTTGAGCTCTGCTTAAAGTCTTTCAAGCGACATTTAGAAAATTGTCTGAGATCAATGGCGGACTTTTCGGGCGTACCAATAAAGATTTTTATGAGGAATAGGACGGAAAAATAGACTATTTTAGCAAAAGTACTTGACCTGAGCGGGTTTTATCGGTATAAATGCTAGTGAACTGCTCTAGCAGTGTCAATCTTGTCAGGAGGTGGCAGAAGGTGACAAAAACAGATCTCGTAAATGCCGTAGCAAAGTCTGTCGAAGGAATCACTAAGAAAAAGGCCGCAGAAGTTGTAGACGCAGTATTTGCAGGAATTCACGGTTCCCTGAAGAAGGAAGAAAAGGTCCAGATCGTAGGATTTGGAACGTTTGAAGTCCAGAAGAGAGCCGCACGTCAGGGCCGTAATCCTCAGGATCCCAAGAAAGTCATCCAGATCCCTGCAAAAAAAGTACCCGTCTTCCGCGCGGGCAAAGCACTCAAAGAAGCTGTCAACGCCAAGAAGAAATAGTTTTTATACCTTTTAGTTTTCTTGGATCATAAAAAAATCCCAACTAAACTTGTTGGGGTTTTTTTATTGAGGTACTTGACCAAAAACTTATCGCGGGTTATTATACTCCCTGCTTACGGGATGTAGCGCAGCCTGGCTAGCGTACCTGCATGGGGTGCAGGTGGTCGGAGGTTCAAATCCTCTCATCCCGACCAGACGACATAGGGGTTTCCGTAGTCAAAGGAAACCCCTTTACTTTTGTTTGGAAAATTGAGTTAAGATAATTAAAATAGAGAAAAAAAGGAAGAAAAGATGGCCAAAATACCGAATTTTATTCACAACACAGATATAGGGCAGAATTTCCTCATAGATCATTCTATAGTGGATTTTATGATGAGGAGGGCAAAGCTCTCTTCGGAGGACAAAATTCTTGAGATAGGGCCGGGTGAGGGAATACTCACAGAGGGACTTCTTTCTACGGACTGTGCCGGGGTCTGTACAGTAGAGCTGGATACGAGGCTCAAACATACGATAGATATGCTTGCAATAAAGGACAGCAGGCTCCATCCTTTATGGGGGGATGCCGTGCAGTTCGATTACGAAAACAGACTTCCATGGATGCCTAACAGGGTAATTGCCAACCTGCCATACCATATCACTACTCCCCTTCTTTGGGTCTTTCTTGAAAAGCTCGCTCCGCATGGACTTGAATACATGCTGCTGATGGTACAGCTTGAATCTGCCCAGAGGATCACCTCTCCTCCCGGACATCGTGAACGTTCTCCGCTTGGCATAACAGTCGAGGCAATGGGAACATCGACAATTCTGAGGAGCGTGCCCCCATCTGCCTTCAGGCCTCAGCCAAGGGTCAATTCATGCATTATCGAGATAAAGATCGAAAAGAACAGGGCGATTGCATGTGACAGGACATGGAGGGGGCTGCTGACAAGGTCTTTCACGCAGCGAAGGAAGACTCTCATAAACAACTGGATATCAGGCTATCCTGAGATCGACCGCGAAAAAGCACTGGAGATTCTTGAAAGAAATGAACTGAAAACGACTGCCCGGGCAGAAGAACTCAGCCTCGATACCTGGCGCAGGCTTTCTCAGGAACCGGAATTCTACTTCCAACCCAAAGATCAAAAGGAGGCTTAAATATGACCTGGGATCTTGGCAAGGTAATAGTCGAAGAAAATGTCGACCTGCCACTTAACTGGATTTCGCTCTCCCCTTCAGGAAGGGTATTCGTTGAAATAGGGTTTGGAAACGGAGAGTTTCTCGAATACCTTGCAAAAACTTATCCCGAAGTTCTGATCGTGGGTATAGAGGTCTCTCAGTGGTGTGCAGCGAAGGGAGCAAGGAGGGCACTTGCCGCGGGGCTCGGTAACGTGCGTATAATGCACGGCGATGCCCGATTTCTGCTGCGACATTGTTTCTCCCCCGAGTCGGTCGAGAGGGTATATATGAACTTTCCATGCCCCTGGCCAAAAACAAGGCACGCTTCAAGGCGGGTCACAGTACCGTACTTTGCCGATCTCCTCGCATATCTTATAGCTCCCGGAGGATACTTTGAACTTGCCACGGATGTTGACTGGTATGCGTCGGAAGCAGCCGAGACAATTTCAACTTCAGGTGTTTTTGAGGCAGATCCGATAGAGGTCGATCCAAAGAGGCCATATCTTACAAAGTACGAAAGAAAGTGGAGAACCATGGGAAAGAGTACATGGCTCCTGGTCCTGCATAAAAAAGACAGTTGTGTTGATATGACAACAGAAGATAATGGCTGGCAGATGGAAATGGAGTGTGAAAGCGTGATGAAACTTGAGGATGTCCTTTTAAAGATAAAAGATGCGGAGGGCAAGGGTATCGGCGGAAGGGGCCACTGGGTCTTCAGGGAGACATTCGTTTCAGATTCCGGAGTTGGTCTTGTACTTGTAATAACGACTGATGACTGCTTTGAACAGCACTTCTATCTTAAAATTATCCCCGGCCGGACCGGTTTTAGGATAAAGGTCGACTCGGTTGGCCACCCGTACAGGACACCGGCGATGCGTGCAGCTCTGCACCATGCCTTTGCTGTTGCAAAAGGATAATATTATCTGGTCTACTGACCCTTATTTCCTGCCCCCGGATGAAAGTATCATCTTACCTGCATACCATATCGTGATCGTCCATGGAAGGAAAGCCACCAACTGTAGAGTCTTTTCCAGGCCTATGATGTCAGCTGAAAAACCTACAGGTGTGGTGAATAGGTTTGCCAGCCCCCATGAAACGCCCATTGCGAGGGAACTTACAGTGCTTCTGGAGAGGGGGCACTTTTTCTGTGCCATTGAGGTAGTCACCGGAGTGCCTGCCTGAAGGAAGGCGAACCCGACAATGAGGCTGGCTACAGATAAAAAACCGGTCGTGTTAAGGCCCGTGATAAGAAATATCGGAGAGATCCCGATCGTCCACAGCATTACTTTTTCATCGTTGGTCGAATCTGCCAGCTTACCCCCGACTATTCCGGCAAATGTACATGCAAGTGTTATAGCGAAGAGAAGCATGCCGCCTTCGGCGATACTGCCTCCCTTAAGTATGACAAGCATTGGGAGAAATATCCTGATCCCCTGAAGAGTGGCATCTCTAATGGTCGCCACCACGACGAGGGAAAGGATCTTTTTCATAAGTTTTCCGGTGTTAATAAAAAAATCTTTAATTTCTGCTTTTTCTTTTGTGATGTTCTCTGTCTTCTGTTCGGAGACGACATTCTTCCATATGTAAAGACATATTATGAAAGAGGGGATCATTACTATCGGTAACATTTCTTTTCCGATAAGGGATATAAGGAATACGACATAGACAGGACCTAACGCACTGCCTAAGCTGCCACAGGCTGCAAAAAGGGATATAAAAAAAGCGAGGTCTTTGATCCCCGCGGAGGATCCGGCACGCCCAAGCCCCTGTGGATGGAATGAGGCTGTGCCTATAGTCATGATCACTATGAGAATGAAGGCTATAGAGTATGAGGGTGCCAGGGGCAAAAGAGTGGCGCCTGCGATGCTTAGCATGGGTCCCCATACTGCAAGCCAGGGTTTTTTTTGCCTGTCCGCTAAGTAGCCGGCGATCGGCTGTCCGAAAAGGTTAGTTAAGCCAAAAACGGCGTTTAAAAGTCCGGCCTGGCTCAAAGATATCGAAATTGATCCAACAAGCATTGGTATAATTATCGGCAGGGCATTGGTATGTACGTCATTCAAAAAATGAAGGAAAGAAAATCCGAAAAGGCTCCGCCTGTCACTCGGTTCTTCAGGGGTGTTCAATGGTTTTTCTGTAATTTGCTGCATTTTGTTCCTCCTGGTTTGTATACACTTTTGATGTTCGCTATTATACTCTTTTTACAAGTTAATAGCTCAACTTTTCCACCTATTGTTACTGGTGGATTGAAAGTATTGAAGACGCTCGTTTCCCCGATCTCGAAGCGCACTCGAAATAGTTCAGGCGCTATTGTAGATTTGTTATGTTCCTCATTCGAGGAACAGCGCCTCGTGATCAAAAGCATGCGGGAAAGACGGTGGGAAAGTCAAGTTAATAGGTGAAGCAGGGTGAGTTTGATATGAAAGAAATGCGGCCAACTACAGGCAAGGTTTTACAGGCATTGTTCAATATATTGGGATCGCTTGAGGGCAAAAGTTTCCTTGATCTTTTTTCGGGAAGTGGGCAGATAGGACTCAATGCTTACCAAAGAAGGGCCGAATCGGTCTGTCTGGTTGAATCTGACAGAAAACGCCATTTTGATATAGTTAAAAATATGCCGGAGGATGTAAAATGTCTTTGTATTGACGTCAGAAGGGCTTTGTCAAGATTTGCAAAAAATGGAGAGTCATTCGATGTTATTTTTGCCGACCCGCCATACGGATTGGGCTGGGGAACCGAGCTTCCGCAGCTGATATGCAGATACAGCGAGGTCCTGTCCACCGATGGAACTCTGATATTCGAACACTCGGAAAAAGAAAAGGCCGATGATATTCCGGGATGGAAGAGAGAAGAGAGAACTTACGGCGGCACAGTTCTCACATTCTACAAAAGGAGTGTTGATCTATGATAAGAGCCGTATATCCCGGATCTTTCGACCCGATAACCAACGGGCATATTTATATAGCGGAAAGAGGCTCAGCCCTCTTTGACGAGCTTGTCGTCGCTGTACTGGTCAATCCTGAAAAGAGATCCACTTTCAGCGAGGAAGAGCGTCAAATCATGGCCAGGGAGGCACTTATCCACCTTCCCAACGTAAAAGTAAAGTTTTTTGAAGGCCTGCTTGTTGATTTTATGAGACAGGAGCAGAGCAGGATAATAATAAGGGGTCTCAGAGCACTTTCTGATTTTGAATATGAATTCCAGCTCGCGCAGATGAACAGACAGCTGGCTCCCGAGATAGAGACATTCTTTATTGTCACGGATGCGAAGTACTCATATCTTTCAAGCAGGGGCATAAAGGACGCCTTCCAGTTTGGCGGTGTTATAAAAGACATGGTGCCGCCGGGGGTCTTCAGGCGTATGAGAGAACGTATCCCTCCACGAAACTTATAGCTTCGTAGGCTGTTTCCATTATCATTCCCCGCTTATGATGATCTTTCTGGAATGTTCCTTTCCGAATTCACTATTAGGCACAAGCTCTTCCCAGATCTCGGATCCGATCAGTTCATATTTCATGACTTTTGATGCAGTATCAGATATTGAAGAGATCGAACCGTACTTTGTTACAACGGGCAAAGAGGCTGTCTTTTTCATTCTCTTCAGCATCTTCCTGCCATTTTCGTTCATACCCAGGACCCTTATGTATGGAGGACCTATCCTCTGAAAGGCCCTGTTTGTCCAGTGTTCCAGGTTTATAAGTATGTGTATACCATGTCTCTGTACTCTTCCAAGCGGATATCTTCTGCTGGTACAGGCGTTTCCCCATTCGCTGAAAGAAGAGCTTCTCAGAGCTTTTTCTTTAAGGAGATATTCAATTCCCTCACCAATTTCTGCGCACCGGGATATCGCCCGGGTGTCAGATGATAACAACCTTGCCCGCAGCAAACTCCAGAGACGTCCATCATCTGTGCAGGCACGTCCTTTTTCGATAGCCTCTTTAAGTATCTTTGCGGAAAAATCGGGCAGCCTGTCCAATGCATCTGAGACGTTCCCTTTTGAAATGGCTTTTCTTACAGAGGTAGCGCTTGAAAATTCGGCAAGCTCATTTTCGTGATATCCCGATCCAAGTCTTTTGACCGGCACCGGAATTATATTCAAGTCTTTATTCTTTATCCGCAGCATGTATGATAGTGCAAGAGAATTGTTCGGACCTTTCAGTTTTTCAGCTGTTCCGGGGATCATACTGTCAAGAGCCATAGCTCTTGATTCGACGAAAGAACAACCTTTGTCCAGGTTCTTTTTTAAACAAAACTTGAAAGGTTCCGGTTCTTCGATTAAAATATCTAAGATTTTGTCCATTTGCCAGTCAGGGGATTCCAGTCCGAATGAAATGTGTGTTACGATTCCTGTCATAGCCAGGATATCAACGGCTGCATAAGCGAATACCCCTGCATTATGAGCTGAAAAGACGAGAGGAAGCTCAAGAACAAGATCAGCGCCGCAATCCAGCGCGGTTTTTGTCCTATCCCACTTTGAAATCATGGCAGGTTCTCCTCTTTGAACAAAGTTAGAGGAGAGCACCACGATGATGCCCTCAGCACTTGAGAGTGAACGGGCTTCTTTCATGTGGTACCGGTGGCCAAGATGAAGCGGGTTATATTCGGCAACTATCCCTGTGATGGGAGTATGCATAAATTCAATCACCGTCCTCTTGTGGTAAGAATACCACAAAGAAGCGGAGATAATCAGAATAAGGGAGGCAATCTGATTCTAATGAAAATTCTAGTTCTTAACTGCGGCAGTTCTTCTTTTAAGTATCAGCTTATCGACATGGATGGTGAAGTTGTTCTTGCTAAGGGGCTTGTTGAGCGAATAGGCATAGACGGCTCTAGGATCAAGCATATTAAAACAGGAATAGACCCGGACTTGCGTGAAGTGGATTTCCCGAACCACACAGTAGCGATCAAATATGTCCTTGATATGCTTATCGACCCTGAATACGGAGTCCTAAAGGATCTCAGTGAACTTTCTGCAGCAGGTCACAGGATGGTCCACGGCGGAGAAAAATTTACATCCTCAGTCCTTGTTACCCCTGAAGTGATCTGCGCTATAGAACAAGTGATACATCTGGCACCGCTGCACAACCCTGCCAACCTGCAGGGAGTGCGCGCAATGATGGAAGTTCTCCCTGAAACCCCTAACGTTGTCGTATTCGACACAGCCTTCCATCAGTCAATACCTCCAAAAGCTTTTACATACGGTATCCCTTACAGCTACTACGAAGAAGATGGGATCCGACGCTATGGTTTCCACGGTACCAGCCACTATTACGTGGCAAACAGGGCAGCTGAGATCCTCGGCAAGCCGGTTGAACAGCTCAAGACAGTGACATGCCACCTCGGGAACGGAAGTTCCATCACTGCCGTTGACGGCGGCAAGTCTGTTGATACAAGCCTTGGTTACGGCACAGCAGGAGGTGTCATAATGGGCACCCGTAGCGGAAGCCTTGATCCGGCTGTAATGCTCTATCTTATGGAGAAGCACAAAGATGTAAAAACTGTCAGTGATATAATCCACAAAAAGAGCGGACTTCAGGGAATCTCAGGAATATCAAGCGATCTTCGCGATGTTGAGAAAGCTGCGGAAAAAGGAAACGCTCGTGCGCAGCTGGCCCAGGAAATGCTCATTTACCACGTAAAAAAATACATTGGCTCTTACGCTGCGGCAATGGGCGGTATCGACGTCCTTGTCTTTACAGCAGGTATAGGAGAAAACGGCGTATCCTTCCGTGAAGAAGTCTGCAAGGGGCTGGAATACATGGGTGTAAAGATAGATCCTGAGAAGAACAAGGTTCGCGGCAAAGAGGTAATTTTCAGCACGCCTGATTCAAGAGTTGCTGTTATGGTCGTTCCGACAGATGAAGAAATGGTCATCGCCAGGGACACTAAGCGCTGCTGTGAGGCTTAAATAAATAAAAAATGTCTGAATTTATCAAAGCTGCGCCCAAAAGTTGGCATCACAGACTTATCATCCCCGCAATACCAAAGGATGGTACGCCATATACTGAAAGCTTTTCATTGACAGCTGACAGAAAGATTAACTATTGGGGCCAGCCTTATTCCCTGACAGCTCCTCTTCAGGCCGAAGTAGAGGCTTACAGAGCTGAAGGTAGGATAATTACAGTAATATCAGTCTCCGGAAGCGTTACGGTCCCATGTTCAAGATGTCTTGGGCCGGCAGGGGTTGCAATTGGGGGAGAATTAAGGTATCTTTTCTCTCTGGACAAAGAAGAAGATAAAAAAGCTGAGCCCGATCATGAAACAGATGGAGACGAAGAACTCATGATCCTTGATTCCTGGGAGGATGAGATCGACTTGGGGCCTCTGGTGTGGGAAGTGATGATAACACTTCTTCCAACTGTGCCACTCTGTTCTGAAGAGTGTAGGGGGCTTTGCCCAAAATGCGGCGCTGATCTAAACACTTCATCATGTACGTGCACAGATGAAGAGGGAGATCCGCGCTTTGAAGTCCTGAAATCTTTAGTGCAGAAAGAACAGTATAAATAGCTGACTGCATAAAAAGTAAAAAAGTGATAGAATTGCACAGGCGATGTTTTCGTCGAAGATTTAAGGGGGGAACAAATTATGGCAACTCCAAAAAGAAGAGTATCTCACTCCCGGACACACAAACGTAAAGCACAGTGGCTTGGTGCGCTTTCAGGGCCTAATCTTACAGCTTGCACCCACTGCGGTGAGATGATAGAGACATACAAAGCCTGCCCTGCTTGCGGTTACTACAAAGGACGCCAGGTGATAAAGATTTCAGAAGCCTCTACAGCATCTAAAGACTAGTCATATGCCTTACTTAGATCCGGAGCAAGGGGGTTCCCCTTGCTCCGGATCTTATATTCCGGCTATGTAGAAAAATCTGATTTAGCACGATATGGGCAGATTTATCCATTTCACAAAAATTTTAAGCAGACTGTAATATACCATTGACAACTTTTAAATTCTGTAATATCTTGTCTGGTGTTATGACCTGCTAACAATTACTTTTTATGGGAGATGCCTTTTTGCGATCAGAGCTGAAAAAGCAAAGACACAGACAGCTTATAGAGTTGATGTCCACTAACCCGCTCATGACGGACGAAGAGATCGCCGCTTCCCTCGGAGTTAGCATGAGCACCGTGCGTCTCGATCGTGGTCTTCTCTCTATACCTGAGCTGAGGGAGAGAATGCGGACAATGGCCGAGCAGGCGACCAGCAGGCTCAAGTCTTTAAGATCAGAGGAAGTAGTTGGCGAACTTCTTGAATTGGAGCCTAACGGATGGGCTCTTTCTGTGTTGAACACGACAAGGGATATGGCGTTTCGACATACGAACATTGTTGGTGATTATTATATTTACGCCCAGGCTGCGACTCTGGCAATAGCGACGATCGACAGGGAAATGGTAGTAGTAGGATCAGCAAGGCTCAGGTATCGCCGAGAGGCTTTCGTAGGCGAAAGGATACTTGCAAGATCCAAAGTGGGGACTTACAAGGGCGACAAGTATGTCGTCAGTGTGCATACACGGGTCGGCGACAGGGAAGTATTTGTCGGAAGATTTGTTGTAGTCGCCAAAAAATCAGAGGAGTTAGCTTAAATGGAGGCGAAGAGATGCTGATAGCACTTGATGCAATGGGAGGGGACCACGCTCCGTTGGAGCCGTGCAACGCTGCCATTATCGCCTGTCGCGAACGGCCGCATCTTTCCGTTGCGTTGATCGGAGACAGCGAAAAAATTAAACCGATAATAGAAAAAGCAGAAAAAAACGTCCGTTCGAGGCTTAGCATAGTTCCCGCGGACGAAGTGATAAACGGCGGAGACTCTCCTTCGATCTCCATCAGAAGAAAAAAGAATTCGAGCCTGGTCATAGGTTTTGAAATGGTCCGCTCAGGAGAAGCCGCAGGTATCGTATCGTCCGGTAACACAGGGGCGATCGCAGCGGGAGGAGTTATCCTTCTGGGGCGTATCCCGGGAATAGACAGGCCCGGACTTGGAGCGATGCTTCCTGTCTTGAACAGGCCGACCCTGCTTATGGATGTAGGGGGTACTGTAAGGTGTAAACCGATAAACCTTTTCCAGTTTGCCCAGATGGGATCGATATACATGAAGCTATTCGGGAATGTCGAAAACCCCTCAGTACGCCTCCTGAACATGGGTGAGGAGCTCACAAAAGGAGACGACGTAATATCTGCTGCAAGAGAGCTGATAGAAAACAGCGATCTGAATTTTGAAGGTTACGCAGAGGCTAATGATATTCCCAGTGGAATATCGGATGTCCTGATTTGTGATGGATTTACAGGAAATGTGCTGATCAAATTTGGAGAAGGCCTGGGAGAGCTGCTCAAAGCCCAGTTTAAGGAAGAATATGCCAACCATTTGCTGCCCAAGGTGGGACTTTTATTTATGTGGCCTGCAATGAAGAGGGTGCTTGGTAGGTTTGACTGGGAAAAAGCAGGCGGATCTCCTGTCCTTGGTGTGAACGGGACAGTCATCAAAGTACACGGGCGCTCAAAAGGCAAGGCAATATCATATGCGATCCTTGGCGCAGCAAATTTTGTTGAGCATAACGGAGTCGGGAGAATAAGAGAAGAAATAGCCAGAGGTGGTGCACAATGATCAAATACATTGGCAGGTCAACAAAAATACTGGGAACCAGCAAATATATTCCGGAAAAGATAATGACAAATAAAGATTTTGAAAAAATTGTAGAAACCAACGACGAATGGATCGTTGAGAGGACCGGTATACGCAAGAGACACCTTGCCCTCGATGATGAAAAATGCAGTGATCTTGCTTACAGAGCAGCGCTTCTGGCCCTCGAAAACTCAGGAGTGAGCGCTGATCAAATCGATATGATCCTGGTGGGTACCAACTCACCGGACACGGTCTTTCCGAGCGTTTCATGCAAAGTCCAGGGACGGCTTGGCGCTGTCAATGCCGGAGCGATAGACATCCAGGCCGGATGTACGGGAAGTTTGACGGCACTGACAGTTGCTGCTTCCGGAATATCCAGCGGGATCTGGGATAAAGTACTTGTAATAGGAGCCGAAGTTTTCAGGGACATTGTAGACTGGACCGACAGGGGAACATGCATACTTTTCGGTGATGGCGCCGGAGCTTGCGTAATAGGTGTTTCAGAGGAAAAGGGAGGATTCATATCTACCCGTCTTCTTGCTGAAGGGACCGGTCATGAGATGCTCCGTCTCGAGAGCGATGAAAATAACATTACTCCCGTAGTAAAAATGAAGGGTAATGAGGTCTTTAAATTTGTTATTACAGTTATGCCCAAATTTGTAAAGAAATTCTGTGTGGATTCCGGTATAACCCCTGAAGAAATCGATTTTTGGGTATTCCATCAGGCAAATACAAGAATAATAGACGGGGTCTTCAAGAGGCTAAACGTATCCCAGGAAAAGACTCTGATAAACCTGCCTGAATATGGTAATACTTCTGCAGCTTCGCTAATGATAACACTCCACGAGGCGATGGAAGCCGGTAGGATCAAAAGCGGAGACAAGGTGTGCTTTGTGGCATTCGGAGCGGGGATGACTCTTGGAGTCCTACTCTACGAGGCTTAGGGAGAAAAATCATGTTTGAAAACAATAGAGTGACCAGACTTTTGAAGATAAAATACCCTGTGATACAGGGAGGTATGGCATGGGTGGCCGATGCTGACCTGGCAGCCGCAGTGAGCAACGCAGGCGGTCTGGGTGTAATAGCAGCGGCAAGCATGCCCCCTGAAATTCTGGAAGAGCAGATAGTAAAAATTAGGAAATTGACAGATAAACCGTTTGGGATGAATATAATGCTCCTTTCCCCGACAGCAGATGATGCCCTTGAGATAGCAGCCCAGTACAAAGTTCCGGTAGTCACGACCGGAGCAGGGATGCCTGGTAAAGTTCTTGAAAGACTCAAGCCACTTGGAACAACGGTTATTCCTGTCATAGCATCAACGGCACATGCCCAAAGAGTATCAAAACAGGGCGCGGATGCTGTCATTGCGGAGGGCAACGAGGCAGGGGGGCACATAGGCGAGATAACTACCATGAATCTTATCCCACAGGTCGTGGATGTAGTCTCAATACCTGTAATAGCGGCAGGCGGAGTAGCAGACGGAAGGGGTATGGCAGCTGCTTTTGCTCTGGGGGCTGAAGGCGTACAGGTAGGTACCCGTTTCGTATGTGCCACAGAATCCAACGTACACGTCAATTACAAAGAAAAAATAATAGAGGCAAATGACCGTTCCACTACTGTCACAGGCAGGTCGACAGGGCATCCTGTAAGAGGCCTTAAAAACAAGCTCTCTAAGGAGTTTGAAGACCTTGAAGACAGAGGAGCTTCAATAGAGGAAATCGAGAAACTGGGAATGGGTAAGCTGAGGCTGGCCGTAGTTGACGGAGACACAATTTGGGGTTCGCTCATGGCAGGACAGTCTGCCGGACTTGTAAAAAAAATTGAGCCTGCGTCAGCGATAATGATAGACATCATCAATGGCGCTGTAGCGGAGATCGAAAGACTGAAGAGGTTTGCCGACTAATGAAATATTCTCTTATTTTCCCCGGACAGGGTGCTCAAAGACCCGGTATGGGTAAGGGTTTTTATGATGAATTTGACGCCTCAAAAAATGTCTTTGAAGAGGCAGACGATGCTCTTGGATTTAAGTTAAGCGACATTATCTTCAACGGGACAAAGGAAGATCTTATGAAGACGGCCATAACACAGCCGGCGATCCTTACCGTAAGCATAGCAGTTTTAAAAGGCCTTGAAAGCGCTTATGGAAAAAAACTTGAACCATCTTTGGCTGCCGGCCACAGCCTGGGAGAATACACTTCGCTCGTTGCGACCGGAGCGGTAGGCCTTGCTGACGGCGTAAGGCTGGTCTATCTAAGAGGCACCCTGATGCAGGAAGCAGTCCCTATTGGAGTAGGCGCTATGTCTGCAATAGTTGGGATGAACATGGAAGAGGTAGTAGAATTCTGCAAAAAAGCGGCTGAGGGTGAAGTTTGTGAAGCTGCCAACGTCAATTCGCAGGAACAGATAGTAATATCAGGTCACAAAGGAGCAGTTGACAGGGCTTCTGCAGCAATTGGGGCAACAGGAAGGGCTAAAGTAGTTCCGCTAAGGGTAAGTGCTCCTTTCCACTGCGATCTTATGCGTCCCGTAGGTGTAAAGCTAAGAGATGAATTTGAGAATATTAGCTGGAATGAACCCAGCTGCCCTATCGTAACCAATGCCGCAGCAAAAGCCGTGCAGGATGTAGGAACTCTTAAAGAGGCCCTTTACATGCAGACATTTTCACCTGTGCTCTGGATGCAGAGCATTCTTGAAATGGAGAAAAAAGGCATGGAAGGGTATATTGAGCTTGGTCCCGGAAGTGTTCTTTCCGGCCTGATCAGGAAAATATCAAAAAACAAGAGACCATATCCGGTCTCAGGACCCGAAGAAATGGAAGGGGCCCTTGAGTTTTTGAGAGGGGGAGTTTGATGCAGAAGGAAAGGATCGCTCTGGTAACAGGCGGAGGCAGAGGCATAGGAAGAGAGATAGCCCTGGAACTCGCCCGCAGGGGATTTTCAGTAGCAGTCAATTACAGCAGATCTGAAAAAGCGACTGAAGAAGTAGTGGCTGCGATAGAAACCATGGGCCGCAAGGCAATTGCCGTCAAAGCTGACGTATCATCTGCAGCTGAAGTAAAAGAGATGTTTGCCTATGTAACGTCAAAGCTTGGCCCCGTAGAAATACTTGTGTGCAATGCCGGCATCACCAGGGACAATCTTCTTATGAGGATGAAGGACGACGAGTGGAACGATGTTATCTCGGCAAACCTGTCATCGCTCTTCTATTGCGCCAAAGAGGCCCTAAGGCCGATGCTGAAAGCAAGATGGGGAAGGATAATTGCCATAAGCTCGATCACAGGCCTTGTAGGAAACCCGGGACAGTGCAACTATGCTGCTGCTAAAGCAGGAATGACCGGGTTCATAAAAAGCCTTGCACGGGAAGTTGGTTCAAGAGGCATCACTGCCAATGCAGTGGCTCCCGGTTACATAGAGACAGATATGACCTCGGAGCTTCCGGCAGAGATCAAGGAAGCGATGCTGAAGAACGTACCGTCAGGAAGGACCGGAACGCCGTCAGACGTTGCTAAAGCAGTTGCATTCCTGGCTTCCGACGATTCAGAATATATACAGGGTCAGGTCATAGCCGTTGACGGCGGAATGACCATGTAGAATAAAAACTTGTAAAGACTAAAGATTATCCTGATAAGAAGAGTAAAATTGGAAGGAGGTGAACTGTATGAATTTGGAAGAAGTACAGGCAAAACTTAAGGAGATCGTAATGGATCGCCTTAACGCGGAAGAGGAGCAGATCAAGCAGGAAGCATCATTTGTTGAAGATCTTGGCGCTGACTCTCTAGACATTGTTGAGCTTATCATGGGAATCGAAGAGGAATTTGACATCGAGATCCCTGATGAAGATGCAGAGAAACTCACCACAGTTGGCGAGGCAATGAATTACGTAAAGGTCAAACTGGGAGTAGAAGGCTAAATCACGAAATGAATCTTTTAGGAGGGGCTGCATTATGCCGGTCCCTCCTATCTTTACGGAGGAAAGTCTATGAGAAGAGTAGTGATCACAGGAGTGGGTGCAGTAACGCCCATAGGAATCGGCAAAGAGGAGTACTGGGAAGCTCTTGAAAAAGGCGAAAGCGGTGTTAGCCTTATAACTCTTTTTGATACTTCTAACCACATCGTAAAAATCGGTGCGGAGGTAAAGGATTTTGATCCGGAACAGTGGCTTGATAAAAAAGAAGTCAGGCGTACAGACAGAATACTGCACCTCTCGACTGCTGCGACCGACCTGGCTATAAAAGATGCAGGTCTTGATCTTGGATCTTTAGATGAGGAAAAATTCGGTGTCTATATAGGGACCGGTGTCGGAGGAATCGGAACCATCGACGAAAGTTTTACCACTCTTTTTGCGAAAGGTCCCGGCAGAGTGAGCCCTTTCATGGTGCCGATGATGATAGCAAATATGCCTGCCGCTTATGCCGCAATAAGGTATAAAGCTAAAGGTCCCAACATGGCTGTGGTAACGGCCTGCGCTTCTTCGATAAACAACATAGGAGAAGCTTATTACTGCATACAGCGCGGTGACGCAGACATAATGATCTCCGGAGGTGCAGAAGCAGCTATCACTTCGATAGCCACCGCCGGCTTTACATCCCTTAAAGCACTTTCTACGAGAAACGATGATCCTGAACATGCTTCACGACCTTTTGACGCAGACCGCGACGGTTTCGTAATGGGCGAAGGTTCCGGGATACTTATCCTTGAAGAGCTTGAACATGCAAAAAGCCGGGGGGCTCACATCTATGCGGAGATAACAGGATATGGCAATACATGTGACGCTTACCACATAACAGCGCCTGACCCTGATGGTGACGGTGCTTATCGTTCCATGTACATGGCAATGAAGAACGCCGGATGGGGCCCTGAAGAAGTGGACCTGATCAATGCACATGGTACATCGACTTCCTTAAACGACAAGATGGAGACCGCAGCGATAAAGAGGCTCCTTGGTCAGTATGCCGGTAAAGTCATGGTCCAATCTACAAAATCCATGGTGGGACATACTCTCGGAGCAGCAGGGGCTATTGAGACCATAGCTGCCCTTTTGGCGATAGAGGAAGGCATAGTCCATCCCACTATAAATCAGTTCAATCCTGACCCCGAGTGTGATCTCAATACAGTTCCAAACAAAGCCGTCAGGGCAGAGGTAAACAAAGTTCTGATAAACAATTTTGGCTTTGGAGGCCACAACGGAGTTCTTGCGATCGAACGCTTCAAGGACTGAAATGAAGATCACAGCTAAAAGTGAGAGGCTGACAGAAGATCTTCAGAAAAAGATAGGCTATAGATTTAGGAACAAAGATCTTCTCAAAGAAGCCCTGACCCATTCATCTTATGCAAATGAGTCAGGGTCATGTTTGCATAATGAGAG
>JAAZCN010000019.1 GCA_012513245.1 Synergistaceae bacterium
ACCCTAATATCAATTTTATCCAAATCATCCATCTCTATATTCTCTTTTATATTACTCATTTTATCCTCCTTTAAAAATTAACGCATAATTATTTTGAAATTTCTATATTAATTAACGGATATGAAATAAATAATATTTTTATCCTGAATTCCCGCTAAATTATACCTATGCAGGGGAGTCAACGCCAAGACATTCGTAAAGATGCATCTGCTTTCTGGTCACTTCTCCTATGTAATGCCTCTTTCCGGGTTGCTCAAATCGTTCAATGACATCCAATTCGTCCAGAAGCTCCTGCATAGTGTAGTTCTTGAAAAGATCACGATCACTCATTGCCTTCTGGATATATGAAAGGAAGATAAGTGCGATAAACTGGACAAAGAGCTTACCGTCAAGATTTTCATCCGATGAAACCGATGTTCGCCGCAGATTAAGCCGCTCCTTAAGGTTGCCGAAGGCCTTCTCTATAAGATCCTTGGACCTGTAGACCTCCAGAGCCTCTAGAGGGTCCTTTATCCCATTGGATATCAGTGCAAAGTAGCCGTAGTTTTTCTCCCTTTCAGAGATGGCATCCTCCTTCGGAATGAGGCTGATACCTCTGACAGGGGTCTCTTTTATATCGTAATACCTGGCGTAGAGCTTCTCGTGTTCCGGGTTTCTTCTGCCCTTGGTCAGTTCTTCTTCAAGATTGTCCAGCAATCTGTTGAAGGCGATCTTGTCATCCGTCGCGCGCTGGTCGTTGTAATAGAGATGGAGATACATCCTCTTGGTACTCTTGACCTCCTCACCTGAGCGGGGCTTTGTCTCGGAGTAGTTCCAGTCGATGAGAAATGAATCGTAATAGATGCCGTACCTCGAACTATAATGCTCCCTTGAAGCCATTGTCGAACGGATATCTTCAAGCTTTTTCCCGATAAACTTCAACGACTTTCTGGCGGCCATGAGAAACTTATAGTGTCTACGGTAGAGTTCATTGATATTGGTTTCACTGTAGAAGCCTCTGTCCATGACCAGCTTTACCTTGCCGGTTTTTAGAAAATCCATCTCTTCGAGTAGATTGAAGACGGTGGTCACATCGGCGATATTACCGGGAAGCTTTCGAAAACAGACAGGCAACCGGGATGACTCTCCGAAGATCATTGCCAGGTTGATCTGGGGCAGAAAATCGTGATCCTTGTTCATCCCCCACCGGACCTGCTTCAAAGATTTAGAATAGGACGAAATGGAGGTCGTGTCGTAGGCCAAATATTCATCTTCCATTCGTCTTGCAGTCTGAAGCTGGAAGAACTTTTGTTTTCCTCCCTCCCCCAGGCTGCCGAAGAGTTCGCTGCTCCTCTGTGAGGAGATATCTCTTCCGAAGGGGTGAGTATGTGTCAGTGCCCATTTTGGGAATCTGCTCATGGGGTTGCGGTCTTCCATGATCAGATAATAGGCGATGGAAAGTATCTGTTTATACGAGTCGGGAAAAGAACGTTTCAAATCCTCTGTGACACCGAGCTTTTCTCCTATGGAATCAAGAAGGTGTGTCGTTCCATAAAAACTTCTTCTGCACTCAGAGGAAGGAAAAGAACTCCGTCCTGCAGTATGCGATGTCTCTTTAACAAGGAGCCGTTTTGAAGGGACTAATTCCCCGGTCTCAGGATCAAGCTTGCCTATGCATGTGCGGTTGTTACGGGCCTGCTTTTTCTCCTTATCCCAATATCCGGTTGATTCATAGACATAAGTCACGCCGTTTTGCTTGTTTTTCAGGTAGACAAGTGACATAGTGAACCCCTCCTATTGGTATAATTATACCAATAAAAAGAGAGAAAAGTCAATAGCAAAAGTGCGAAATTATCACTGTTTTCAACGTCTTAGCGTAAAACTTGGTATAATGTTGCGGGAATGCAGGATAAAACGTCCGGTCGTCTTATAGGTGATTGCGCGATCCTATTAATTTATGACGAACCAGGCAATGCAGAGGTTGGTTGCAATGTTTCTCCTTCTTATCAGAAAAACAAGGTTGCAGATGAAGCCCTGAGGTGTTTGTTCGATTATGCTTTGTTAAGCGATTAATAATGCACTATAACAACTAGTTTAGGTTGCGATTTAGTAATTGGTATATTTTCATGCCGGGGGTCTTGGAAAAAATTTTTCCAAGACCCCCTTGCAT
>JAAZCN010000143.1 GCA_012513245.1 Synergistaceae bacterium
GAGACAATATTATGCTTTGCCGGATCATATATTCCTTCATTAACTCCCATGACTATTGTAGCATCCTGATTTTTCGCAGGTGCGGAGATTATTACTTTTTTTGCTCCTGCCGTTATGTGCGCCTTTGCTGCATTGGCATCGGTAAAGCGTCCGGTGCTTTCGATAACAAGGTCTACACCTAGTTCTTTCCAGGGCAGCTTTGTTGGATCCGGTTCAGCCACTGCCTTGATCTTCCGTCCGTTTACGATGAGATAGTCTCCTTCAATGGAAACTTCCCCCGGGAAATGGCGAAAAACCGAGTCGTATTTCAGGAGATATGCAAGGGATGCCGGTGGAGTAAGATCGTTTACTGCCACGACCTCAAAGAGATTGTCCTTTTCGTTCGTGAAGAAAGAACGAAGCGATAGACGACCAATTCGTCCAAAACCGTTAATTGCGACCTTGTACTTTGCCATAAATATTGCCTCCTTAAATTTTTGTCACTAAACTTTGTGAATATCAGAGCATAAATTAATTTTTGCTCTTAAATGATTCTGCTACCATATAGCTTTAAAGTCAAACAGATTTGATCCGTTTTACTCATCAAATTGTAGGTTTTCATGCAAAACTCTCAAAAGTTCTCCGAGAGCCATAGCACTGAGCACATCACCATGCGGTTTGTACGGCATCATTCCGTCAAAACTCTCTGCTATACCGCCAAGACATCTGTGCCTGAGGTGGGAATTGAAAGGACGCATGAATATCCACCCAAGATCTGTCCTTGTGGGGTTGTATTTAAGAAATGCGGAAATAAACTCCCCAAGAAGCCATGGCCATGCCATGCCGCGGAAGCGCGCCTTCATCCTCTGATCAAGCCTTCCCTCTGACCTGCCTTTGAATTTATCGTGCCTCGGATCAAGGGTACGAAGACCATAGGTCGTGTAAAGTTCATCCCAGCAGATCCTTATCACGCCCCGGGCCATGTCATCTGTCAGTGGGCTGTGTGGAAGTGAAACCGCAAAGATCTGATTTGGACGGATCGCGGGATCTTTAACAGGAACCGCGGGATCGATCCAGTCATAGAGACATTTTTTCTCGTCGTACCAGAAAATATCACGGAAAGAATCTGCGCATTTATGTGCCATTTCTGCATATTTTTTCTTAGCAGGAATGTCGTCATCCACTTCAGCGAACTTTTCAGAGACTTTCAAAGCGTTATACCAGAGCGCGTTAACTTCTGTAAGATACCCTCTTCTGTGTACAACGGTCTCCCCTGCTGCGACAGCGTCCATCCAGTGTCTCTTTGGGTCATCCGAGTCGACTCTGAGCAGCATGTTTTCTTCGCAGACAAGGTCAAGAAGATCGATACCTGATATGTAGCGATCTGTTATCTTTCTTGCAGCAGTCCTGATATCCGCGTCTTCTTCCTTTATACCTACATGTTTTGTGTATTTATCGGCGGCATATACGAACCAGAGCCCGTTGTCCGCAGCTTCAAAGATGCATTTTTTGTCAGGTGCCATGCGTTCAGGCATTACCCAGTTGTTCTCTTTGCAAATTTCTATCCAGATACGAAGCGCCCTGGCAGCAATCTTTTCCCTTCCTGTGGCAAGGGTTAGTCCGGGCAGTGATACAAAAGTATCTCTGGCTTTGAACTCTACTGAGGGATAGCCGCTATAGACGGGAGAAACAGGATCGTCTCTGTCGTCTATGAGGTGGTAAGATGCAGCGATCATATCCTGTTCAGCGCTGCTGAGAGCAGGCAAATTAGCCTGTTCAAGTATGTTTTCAAATCTCTCGGAAGATTCTTTTTCAATTGAAAGTATCTCTTCCATGGTCATAGTTATCGGCTCGTTAGAGAGGACTATATAGAGAACATCCCCCTCTGTTATATCTTTGCTCACATAGCCGGGTGACCAGAGATGATCGATTGACGGCGCTTCCGATATATCGTCCTGTTCGTATATAAGGTTTTCATACCAAAGTGGTTTTCCGGACCATGTTCCTGCCATTGCTTTGAAATAGCTTTTAAGTCCTTTGCCCTCAACTCCTATAAGGGAGTTTTCTTTTTGAAAGAGGTTAAATTCCCCCTTGCTTGGTTCCGGGCAAACTTCGGAATTGATCCTATGCGCAAATAAAGGACGTAGGTCAATACGAATTTTATCCGGCGCAGCCAGAAGTTCGTACTTAACTATCGTACATGCTTTTCCCTGTGGCATAAAAATTGATTTTTTGAGGAGGATGCTGTGTATTACAAACAACATGCTTGGAAATGGGTTTCCTTGATATTCCTGCAGGTACCTGTATCCATCCGGATAAACCAGGTCTTTGTATCGGTTTGTGGAAAGTTGGTACTTTTTCTTTTCGTGGAAGATAGTCTCTTCGATCTTGCTTACCAGTACAGAGTGCTGTGTTTCTCCCTCAGGGCGAACCACAAGGAGGCCGTGTTCTCTTCTTGTGTTTGCTCCAATGACAGTTGAGAATCCATAACCACCTCGGCCATTTGAAACAAGATATTCCCTACCCGCCCCTTTATCATAGGTGTTAACGTCTGCTTTTCCCAAATACATGGGCACCATCTCCCTTCAACAGCTTATGCAGTATATTTTCACATTTTTTCCATCTATATTCTACCGTACTTTTGCTAATCGGTCTCGATAGATTTTGTCCAAGTTCTTTTAAAGAGATGCTCGGATTTTTTTTCCTTGCAAAGATCAGCTCCCTAAGCTCATCAGGAAGTTCCTCCAGAATACCCGCTTCCTCTATCTCATTTATTAATTTCATCTGTCTTTCCGCAGCTTCAAGTGTTTTGTTGATGTTTGCAGAATCACAGTTTACAAGCTTATTTGCGCGGCTTCTCATTGCTCTGTATATTGCCGTCTCTTCAAGGGCCAGAACTGATTTTACAAAGCCAAGTCTTAAAAGAAACGTCACTATCTGTTGCTGATCTCTCAGCATGATCTCCCGCATCTGATTCTTTTTTCTTACGCCGACACTAAAACCGGCTGATTTGAGTATACTTTGAAGCCTCTCTGCGCTGCCGTTTCGTGACGGTGGTCTAAGAACAAGGTGATAACCGGCCTTTGGAACATAAAGAGCCCCGCAGCTGCCCCATATACCTCTCACCCAATTCCAGTTTCTTTTTTTTCGGGAGGATCGTGATATCCTCTGAAATATCTTTTCAACAAGTTCCGCATCCAGCAAAAACCGAAGTCTGTTCTTTGGCTGCTCACCATAAATTATTTTTATCGTTTCAATGTTCTGGTATTCTGAATCTGACCATAGCTTTAAAAGCCTTCTGACAGCAAAGATCCTTCCTGAAGTAAACTCATATTCGCTGCCTATCTTCCTGCATTTAGAACCGTCTAGGATACCGGCAATTTCATCTTCTACAGGCGGGATGATAGGAAAGGAAGTCCATTCATCCCAAATCTTGTGGCTTAAATTTTCCATCGTAGGAGTCCCTGATCTCCCTATTTTCTCGCGCCAGTCTTATTATAGCCTCCGAGAGGTTCTGTGCGTTATGCCTGAGGTAGGCTTCGTTTTTGATAGTTATAAAGTCTCCGTAGATCACAGTTGTTCCAAGTGACTCCAGATATTTTTCCTCTTGATTAGAAAGATAGAGAGGTTCTGCACCTATTTTGCTGTACCTGTTTAGAAATTCTTCAGGGATAGGAGCCTGATTTGCCAGCAGATAGTCCGGTACTGTGCC
>JAAZCN010000144.1 GCA_012513245.1 Synergistaceae bacterium
AAAATGGCCTGAAGTACGAATGGCCACAATCTTGGCAGCGGATCCGAGCAACACCCTTGGTCCAATCGGCGCAACTAGTAAAATGTTCAAGGCGGTCAAGGATAGTTTGCGATGGACTTGCGTAGGCTTGGTACTGGGTAAAAGAATTGCGAACTATGGTCTGGATTATTCCTTCCCGATGGGGAATGTAAGTTCTCATACCTATACATACGCAGGGAAACGATGATTTGCTTGAAATTGGGAAGAAAAAAGTGGAGAATGTGGACTGGCGCCACCTAACAAAAGGTTCGAGCGGACTCGCGGGACAAGCCCGCTCGCAGCTCAACCAAATGTTCGACCGACGCCTTCGGCGCGAAAGGAGGATAAGATATAAACATAGAACTAAAGGTGCATACACGAAATGCTTTACTAGAATTCACTTCCAAGGAGTCACAAATGAAGAAGGTTATTTTTGTTTTAGTAGCAGTAAGTACGATACTTATTGCATGTTCGAATGTAAGCAACTCTCCAAAAGCAACAGTCCAAAAGTTTTATCAGACACTTGAAAAACAAGATTATAAAACTATGGGAACGATTGCTACGCCAGAAACAATACAACTTGTAACGATGTTTGGCCCGAAACTTCAGGGAATGGTAGCGTCTTATGGAAAAGTTGAAAGCATGGAAGAAATAATTGATGGAGATACTGCAGTAGTTACCGGCAAATTCCAAAATGGTGAAGAAATGAGCATTGATTTAATTAAAATTGATGGAAAATGGAAAGTTTCAATGTCGATGGATAAGTAGTGGATTTATGAAACGCCTTTCTGCTATTATAATAGCTGCAATATTAATGGGTATATTAACGTTTATTTGTATTCACAAGCAATCAGATAGCAGAAAGGCATCTATCAACATAGAAATACTAAAGTCATTCGTGGAAGATGGCGATATTATTTTTCGTTTAGGCGACAGGCCATGGTCTTTGTTAATTAAGGATATCGCAACAACTAAGGAAAGCTATTCACATGTTGGTATAATAAGGAAAAATACTGAGATTACTGTTATTAATGCAGATACTCTACGAGTCGATGGTAAAGACGGTGTTATTGAGGTATCGATAAATGATTTTTCAAGTGTAGCCCAACGAATAGCAGTATTTCGAGTTAAATCCATTGAAAGAGAAAAACTATCTAGTATTGCAGAAGAATACTTAGGCAAACCATTTGATTGGGAATTTGATCTTAGTGATGAAAGTAGAATTTATTGCTCTGAACTGATTTATATTGTTCTCAAACGAATTCGTCCTGATATCGAGCTAAAAACAATTTATATAAAAGAATTGAAAAAGAATGTAATTCCTTTGGATGTGTGCGTAGAAAATGATGAATTTGAACAAGTCTTGTTAATTGAAAGTAAGTAAGTAGTCGAACAATCCCTTCAACCGTATGCCGCGGCGTGTCATGGTTTGTGCGGGCGTCGCTGCGCTCCTGGCACAAACCACGCCACACTCGCGTCACCGGTTAAGGGTATGTTATGTGGACGCCCGCAATGGGGCGCTTAGGAGGAAAAATGAGAAAAATAGTTTTTATTTATTTACTTTGTAGTATTTTTTTACTTAATTCTTGTGCAACAAATAACAAGATTAGTACTTCATCTTCTAAAAGTAATAAATCAACTACAATACCTGATGAAAAAGATGGTTATAAATATATTGGTTATGATAATGGATATTTTATTATTTCTTGGATTCCTTATGAATATAAATTTTCTAATGAAGATTATCATTCCTACCGGAATGTAACTACTTCTTATCATTCATTTGACTCAGAAGAACAAAAAAATATCAAACATGAAGGGTCTTATTTTCTAATAAACGGAAAAACATTAAAACTTGAATATAAAGCAGACAATGAATTCAATGAATTAAATGAATATGGTTCATATCGTTTCAAAAAAGATGGACTTGCAACTATATATATACAAATTGGAGATTCAATTACAACAGAGATACAAATAAATCAAATAACTCTCCCTCTGTCTCAATATGATAAAAAAGACTCATTAATAGAAAAAATTGGATTTGCAGATTTCTCCAAATCCAATTCTATTAAATGGCCTGATAAAAAAACTATTGATGGTATATTTTATGACACAACAAAAAAAGTAAAAGATATATATGTAACTCATTATTTTTATAAGAAATATCCTTATCTTGAGTTCACCGGCGCAACCCAACCACCTGACCGGACATAACCCAGCCAGTGAATGGAGTAAACCCTACCAGTGAAATTACTGGTAGGGAACCTTGGATTCTATGGTTTAGCAGAATGCTTTTTCCGCATATCAGGACCTTCCAACCGTATGGTGTAGGAAGATGCCGTCACTCGCCCGAGGATGGCCTGGCCCAAGGCAACATTGCCGATGACCTTCGGCCAATTTTCTGCGGGTAGCTGGGTACATATGATGGTCGAGGTCTCATCATACCTGTTTTCCATCAACTCCAAGAGGATGAGAGTCCAATGTTTCTCTGGCTGTTTACATAGCCACTCATCGATTACCAACAACGGGAACCGGCTGTAATACCGTAACCGTTTCTCATATTTGGGGGTATCAACCTTTTGCAGATGGGCCAGCTCACGCATCAGGGCAGGGAATGCGATTACCTTTGTCCTGTAGCCATTTTCACATGCCCTACATGCCAGTGCCCTTGATAAAAACGACTTGCCTGTCCCCGAGGCTCCGATTATACAGATATTTGCATGGGCCCTGATATACTCACAGGTGGAAAGACGGTCGATGGTCATCTTGTCCAGGTTCCGTTCAGGGCCGTATTCCAATTCATCAAGATTTGCCATTGTATTATGGAGTTTCGCCATCTTCAGCAACCGTTGCGCACGTGAATTCTTTTGCTGCGCCAATTCACTGTTAGAAGCCTCAAGCAACACATCGATCAGGGATGCGTGCTGCATTGAAGGGGAGGTGAAAGCCTCAACCAAGGCAAGAGCGATGTTTGACGCTTCCAGTTTTTCGAAGTTCAGCACCAATTGTTTTTCTTGCTCTCTCATTTGTCTTCTCCTTCATCATGGGTACAGTACAGATTGTTGAGAAGGTTCTCATCTTCAATCTTTTCTTCCTGATAGTCCTCGCTGACCTTGAAGGCGCCCTTCAAGGTCTTGGCTATCGTATTTATAGCCTTATAAGAATAGAGCCCACTGGATAGGGCTTCCTTGCAGGAGGCTTCCAGACAGGAGCGCCCGTGTCTTTTGCCCAGGCGGATAATGCCAACACAGGTACGATATGTCTGTACTTCATACTCTCTGCTGGCGAGGACCTTTTTGATTATCTGCTCAGTTGCAGTGCCAATCTCCTTGGCTTGGCTGAGAAAATATGGCCCATTCCACATCAAGTAGTCCGCATGTTTGTCATGGATATGCTCCGGTAAAGTGCTTTTTTGTCCCTTGAAACGGCATCTGAGGTGCTCAGTATGCAGTTTTCCCTCGTAGTAGATGAAGACCTTGTCTGAAGAGGCCTTGACCAGCACCTCGCTTTTTACAAGTGGCGGTGATACGCTGTAAAAGCCACCGTCGTATTCGATATGGTAGTCTTGAGCAACTGTTGCTGTCGCCCTTCCGAAAAGTTGAAAGGGTTTGGAAGGGAGCGGCAGCAGTTCTTTTTGTTCGATTTCCTTGAACAGGAGCTCTCGTGAGCCGTCCTTCTTCTTGAAATCCGCGGCATTCAATTTTTCCATCCGGTCCCAGATGACCTCGTTCATCTCCTCCAGGGAAAAGAACTTCTGGTTGCGTACAGCGGCGATGATCTGACGTGAGGCGTATCCCACCATTCCCTCCACCACGTTCTTGTCCTTTGGTTTCCTCGGTCTCGCCGGGATGACCGCAGTGCGGTAGTGTTCCGCCAGTTCAATCATGGCTGTATTCAAGACAGGCTCGTACTTGTCAGGTGTGATAATCGCGGTTTTGAGGTTGTCGGGCCGCAGGATTAACGTCACCCCACCAAAGAAATCCAATGCATTTACCAATCCCGTTACCCAAGAAAGTATCTTCTCATCTGCAAAGGCTTCTGCATAGAAGTACCCGCTGAATGGGAAGGCCGCTACGAATAGGTGGCAAGGGATCGTGTCATCGGTAAGGTTGTTACTCAGCAGAATTGCCGACCCGGACCAATCCAGCTCCAGCACCTCGCCTGGCTTATGGTCTTGCCTTAGGGAGATATTCATCCTTTGGGCATAATCGCGTAGGAGTGTGTTGAACTGGGAAACACTGTAAGATTTCATGCCTGTGCTCTTGCACTGGATGAGGTATTCCATCCACAACAGGCCGTTTGTCATATGCTTTTTCTTCAGCTCCTCCACTATCTTCTCAAAGTTTGGGAGAAGAAAGTCCGGGTTACGTATGCCTTCCCTGGTGTTGTACAGCAAAGACTGAAGCTCTTCATTGGTGACATCTTCCGGCACTGGAAGTGTAAGGTCCCGTTCCTTTGCTCGCTTGATGCAGAGCGAGACTGCCTCTCGTGAGCACTTCAGGCTGATGGCGATAGCCCTTTGACTGTATCCTCCGCAGTAAAGGCGAAGGATTTCTTTGAAATTGGTCATATAATGACCTCCTTGGATTAATATCTGCATGCCAAACATGCAGTATCCAAGGGTATACTATTAACGCTAAAATCGCTGGTTGGGTTTACTTCGTTTGCTGGTACGGATTACTCCGGTCAAGTGGTTGGGTTGCGCCGGCGAAGTCACATAAGTCCTTTCTTCCTTAAAAACAGAGGAAAGGACATCCTTTTTAGCTCATTCCTAGCCGTTTTCCTCCCCTATTTCAGGGGGTTCAGACCCAACTTCACTCTATCCCTCTGAAAATTTACGGTTTTCCCTGTTTTCTCCCTGGAAATGACATCAATTTGTTGCCATTTTTCCCTTGTCATGGTATATTTGTGGTACGAAAGTATTCGTACCACAAACAGCGACACTAACAGGGAGCAGAACATGGCAAAATTCATCAGGTTCCAGACCAAGAAGGGAAAGACCTATGCCCAGCTGATCGATGCCCTCAGGG
>JAAZCN010000020.1 GCA_012513245.1 Synergistaceae bacterium
TGTCTCATTCTTTCCGCATGTTCTATATCAACGCAGAAAACAATGGTTTTGCTGAAGCGGCCATTGGCTTTGAGCCATTTCGTGATTCTATTTGCCACAGCTTGAGTTCGTTCATCAATAATGAGGTTCCTGTCGAAATCTGAGATGTTGTATTCTCTGTCCTCAATTTCGTTTCCGTTAACGTCAGTTTGCCCCTTGTATGGCCTCCAACCTTCCAGATCCTTATCCAAACCTATCCTGATAACTTTATAGGGGGCGAGGAAACCATCGTCTATTCCCTGCTTAAGACTGTAAGTATAGACAGCCTCACCAAAGTAGGTTATGTTGCTGACTTCTTTGCTTTCTTTGGGAGTTGCTGTCATACCGATGTGGATGGCCGGACTGAAATAATCAAGAATCCTTCTCCACTGGGATTCTTCTCTGGCGCTTCCTCTATGGCACTCGTCCACAATTATCAGATCAAAAAAATTCGGCTTAAAATCTCTGAAAGGCTCATCGCCGTCATCGCCTGAAAGCTGATGGTAGAGACTCATATAGACCTCATAAGAGCTGTCCAAGTTTTTATCCCGGATTTTTGTCATTACTTTTTCAAAAGGCTTGAAATCATTCCGCATGGTTTGATCGATCAGAATGTTGCGGTCGGCCAGATATAAGACCCGCTTGACAGTGTTTGTTTTCAGCAATTTCCAGATTATTTGAAAGGCAGTGAATGTTTTTCCTGTACCTGTTGCCATGACAAGCAGAATCCGATTTTGCCCTCTGGCGATAGCTTCGAGGGTCTTATCTATGGCAATACGCTGGTAGTAACGGGGTTTTTTCTGTGAGAAGACATCGAAATGATCTGGCTCGGTCACTATTTTCTCTTGTTCGGGATTAAAGCCTTTTCCTTTAAGATAGCGGGCCCATAATTCTGCTTCGGAGGGGAACTCATTTATTCCAAGCTCTCTTTCTGATCCTACAAAGTAGTCATGTTCTATAAAGCCTTTACCGTTAGATGAGTATGCAAATGGAATATTTAGTATCTCGGCATATGCCATCGCCTGTTGAATGCCGTCCCCGACAAAATGAGAGGCATCTTTTGCTTCGATAATCGCTAATAAACGCTGTCCGTCTTTGCGTGTAAGGAGGTAGTCGGCTTTTTTGCACTTTCCTCTCTTTACGGAGTCTCCTCTGACGATAACTTGTCCATCAGTAAAAAAATACTCCAAGAAGATCTGCTCTTTATTCCATCCGGAATTTTCAATCGCAGGTGTTATCAGCCTATATTTAATGTCTTCCTCTGTCAGCTTTTTCATTCATTACCTCCTCTTTAACAGTCCCGAAGGTGTCAAAGATGTTAATGTCCGGAGCCAAACAGTTTCTACAAAAGGATGCAGTGTAATAGATTTATTTTTGAGCGTAGAGGCAAGATATCTTGCAAATCAAAAAAATAACGAAATTTAAATTTCCTGATTTTTCTTTGAAAAAGACATGATATTTAGTCAAAATAGCTGGTTAGAAAGGGAGACCGAGTCTTTTAAATGTTCGTTTCAATACTACCACCATTAATCATAACTAGCCATATAAAAATAGCAGCTAATTAAATCAAACTATCTCAATAATCTTAAGAAATAAGGTTTTCTTTAAGATACGGATGGTCGGTTACAATTTTAACAAGACGGTTAGTCTAAAGCATGTATACCGTTTATATTTCTTCTTCGTGTTTATGCTGTTTTTCATACAGGCTTATTAGTTTTTTCTGGTTCTCAACCAGGCGGTCCAACTTTTTATGTAAATCGGAGATAACTATCTCTGTCTTGAGATTTACCCTGTAATCGTTGTCAGAACGAATGCGGTCCTTTGCTTCCTGACGATTCTGGCTCATCAGGATAAGAGGTGCCTGAATAGCGGCAATACACGAAAGAACCAGATTAAGCAAAATAAAGGGATATGGGTCAAACGGTCTTGCCGTAGAGATCCAAATATTAGTCAATATCCATATAAACATTACAACCCAAAAGGAAATGATGAAAGCCCAGCTACCGGCAAATTTTGCCGACACATCTGCCGCCCTCTGACCATATGTTCTGTCGTCCTCGTCAGTATTGATATTATCAACAATTTTCTGGTCGATAAGAACGTGCATCAGTTGTTCATCGTCCAATTGTTCATCCGTGCTTTTAATTAGTTCCCTGATTAATTTATTTCTATTTTTTCCGAGCATTTAACCCGCCCCGCTTTCTTAAACAAAGCCTGCATTTCCGGCATGTCTGCCGAACTTCATTTTAGTATGAATATTACAATAAAAGGCCGAATTTTCCCACCGGTAAAAACAGCGTGAACCTTCTGTTTATATCTTTAGTCTGTATAATCAAAATTTAACAGGAGCCGCGATAGAACTCTTTGCGGCTCCTGTGGTTTTAACTTTTATTCTCGCGGGAAATTAATGGTGCTACGCTTCGTTCATTCTGCTTTCAGCAGGATATGTTTTGCCTTCCTTCATAA
>JAAZCN010000145.1 GCA_012513245.1 Synergistaceae bacterium
TTATATTCAGCTCTCCTGCATGCTTGATTTTTATGCTTGTTTCGAAGTTATTTGCAGCGTGAAAGTTCAACACTATTGGTTTTTATGCTAGTTTCATGTACAATCCTAGCATTAAAATCAAATTGGAGGCGATCGATTTGCCTATCCCGGAAAAACTGAAAACGCTCCTGATGCAAAAGGAAGGAACTGTCACAACTGCTGAAGCAAATGAAGCAGGAGTATCAAACGAACGTCTCCGCCTGTTGGTAAAGTCAGGAGAACTGGAGCGTGCTGCATTCGGTGTATATATCCTCCCAGACGAGTTGGCCGATAAGATGTTCATTGCCCAGTTGAGACGCCCGAAAATCATTTACTCACATGAGACAGCCTTATTTCTGCATGACCTTACGGACAGAGATCCCCTTTCCTATACAGTTACAGTGCCTGCAGGATACAACATTGCCCAGCTTCGGAAAGAAGGGTTTACGGTTTTTTCCGTCGCGAGGGAGCTGCATGATCTCGGAGTTACAAAATTGACAACGATGTTCGGGCATACTGTCATCGTCTACGGACTGGAGAGAACCATCTGTGACTGTATCCGAAGCAGGAACCGGATGGACATCGCCGTTGTCACCGATGCGGTCAAACGTTACGTTCTAAGGAAGGATAAGGACCTGTACACACTTATGAAAATGTCGGAAACTTTTGGAGTGTCCAAGCTGATCAGAAGTTACATGGAGTTACTCCTGTAATTACCCACCCCATTTGTGAGGTAAGTTTTATGAATGTACAGTTAGAAAGACAGTTCAATCGCACTAGTATATCGATTAAAGATCTAGACCAGGCTATTAAGTACTTAATACGCCTTAATGAGATCCCCGTAAATTCAAGCGATTTTGAGGTTCGCTCTGCCCTTCTTGTTGCTGCAATAATCTCTTACTCAAGGCCGTTCTCTGGTAACTCAGAAGATGAGTTCGCAACAGGCACCCCAAAATTTGGGAAAAATGAGCAAAGAGAAATAAAAGATATGATTGGAGAAGAAGCTATTGCTTTTCATAAAATGATCATAGATTTAAGGAATAAAGCAATTGCCCATTCTGAATACAAGAAGAACCCTACTCGGAGACTGAAAGAATATCCTATGGAGAATGGTTTTCTTACCATCAGTCGTCATTTTGATATTCTTTCAGTTGATTTAGACACGTCATATTTTCTGAAACTAGCAGAAGCAGTTAAAAAAGTATTAGTGAATAAACTTTATACGCTAAACAAGAGTGGTCGTTAGAACCACAATCTTCGTCGTCTCCGAATGCTTAAATCGGAGATCCAGTGTCTCTAAATCCTTGCTATTACTGAATGTTTAAAACCTAACCCACAAGCCACTGGGTCCCCGTTAAGAGGCGTCCGGGGACGACGGGGATTTTGAACCCCCGCGGCCTTTGGGGTCTATTTGAGTTGTTGGTGGAGACGCGGAGATTCGAACTCCGGTCCAACAGGAACCGGTCTGGAAGCTCTCAGAGGCGACGTAGATCAAGGCTTTAAGATTGGATTCTCCGCGATGCGAGGCGAGCAAATTCCCCAGCGTCCGAAGGACGCTAATTCCCTGGCGGATGCAGTCTCCGCCTGCTTTTACAACCGCTCAGCTCTCGCTCAGCAACTGCTCAGCCATTGCTCAGCAAAAAAAGACGGGCTTTTGCCCGTCTTTTTATTACCAATATGGTGGGCGATAGAAGAATTGAACTTCTGACCTCTTCCGTGTCAAAGTAAACTCTGGGTAAACATTTGACCGTTTCCATAAACAGGAAAAAGTCAAATTATTGGTCAGGAAAACGTGTTACTATTTGTATATATAAAACACAAAACCCGCTTATTGCTGAATAATACTCCCCTATCACACATCACCTATGTAGCTAGATAATATTTTAAATCCTTGGCGGTGCTTTTCTGCGATTTTTTACATGTAACAA
>JAAZCN010000146.1 GCA_012513245.1 Synergistaceae bacterium
CGTTATAACAGCGCCCGAGTTGAACCTCTTTGTATGCGGCGAGGACATAGCCGCAAGCCGGGGAGTATCGGTGGTGAAGCTCAGGAGGCTGCTGTTTTTCTCTGTATCGTTAGTGATAGGCATAAATGTTGCAACATGCGGGCCGATAGGTTTTGTAGGACTTCTGGGGCCTCATATATGCAGAAAATTTGTTGGAACCGATCACAGGAAACTTGCAGTTGCATCCCTGCTCTTCGGAGGCGCTTTTCTTGTACTCTGCGACACTGCTGCCAGGATGCTCTGGGCTCCTGCGGAAGTACCTGTGGGAGTCCTTACTTCCTGCATAGGATCCATATTCTTCCTATGGCTTCTTGTAAGGGCTAAACGTAATTTCTGAGCATCAGGATAACAAAAGACGGGAGAGATCTTAATTGCTTGAATACATGAAATCCGGCGGAATAATAATGTGGGTGATCGCGGCGCTTTCCGTCCTCGCGTTTGCGGTCGTGGTGGAGAGGCTGCTCTTTTTTAAGAGCGCTTCTACAAATCCGACGGCCCTTGAAGAAGCCTTTGGCAAAGCAGTATCAGAAAACAATATTGATGAGGCAAGGAAAGTGGTCAGGTCATCACAGAGTTCCCTTCACAGGCTTTTCTTCGCGGCCTTCGCCCATTGGGGCGTGGGGAGAGAGGACATGAAGCTCCTTGTTGAGCAGCAGGTCCGCCGCGAGCTCTACAGGTGGGAGAAGCACCTCTTCATCCTCGAGATAGTCGGGAAGACTGCTCCGTTGCTTGGACTTCTCGGAACAGTGCTTGGAATGGTAGAGATGTTCCAGTCACTGCATATTGGAGGCCAGATAAACGCAGCGACAGTTACGGGAGGTATATGGAAGGCGCTCTTTACGACTGTCGCGGGACTGACTGTTGCGATCCCTGTTATATTCGCGCACGGACTTCTGCTGTCCCGCATAGACTGCGAAGAGGAAACGCTCAACAGAGGCGCAGACTATCTGATAAGAGAACACTTCACAAGTCATGGTGGGGAAAGTGCGAAGGCGTAAATCAAGACGTTTTGCGGACATAGATGTTACGCCTCTTATAGACGTACTATTTATGCTGATAATATTTTTTGTCCTGACCGCGACATTCATTCAGGGGAAACTGGATATTGACCTCCCTTCGGGAGGTGTGGAGACTTCAGAAATAGAGAGCGCCCTGACTCTGACTGTGGAAAAGGACGGGGCGATATTCTGGGGCGGCCTCAGGGTAACTCAGGAAGAACTTCCCGACCTAGCGAGAGGTGCGGGGAAGAGGGAGATACTTATCGCAGGGGATAAAAACGCTCCTTACGGCAGAGTTGCAGAAGTCCTCTCTATACTCCGAAAAGTGGGGATCACTTCAGCCGGCCTTCTCATGGATGACGGCAATTGATAATGAACGAGCCCCATGAAAGGCTTTTTTGGGTCATAGCACTCACACTTAGCATTACAGCGCATGTTGCTTTCGTACTGCTGATGCCGGGTGCCGCTGCTAAGCCTGATATACAGCCAATCATGCGGGTACGTCTGGCAATGGGTGAGAAAAAAACTCCTCCGGCCGCAGCTCCGCTCAAACAGGAGGCGCCTGCCGAAAAAAAGGCGATCCCTCCCAAAGAGTCTGCCTCCAAAAAACAGCCTCAGAAGAGGCCTGAACCCGCAAAGACAGCAAAAGCATCGGTTGAAAAGCCTCCGGTGCGGGAAGTCCGGGCTCAGGGAGACCCCGGTGTAAAGGAAGCAGAAAATACGGGTCATGAAAAAACCGCTGCAGCATCTACCGGCACAGGTTTAAAGGCCGATGGATCGCCTCAGCCTGAAAGGGTAGTCGAGTTGGATACCCTTGAAGTTGTAAAAAAAGTCATCCCGGACTACTCATCTTTTTCCAGAAAAAGGAAAGAAGAGGGAACAGTGAAGATAATTGCCACTGTGGCCGGCGGCAAGGTGGTCACTGCAGAAATAGAAAGCTCAAGCGGCTTCCCGAGGCTTGACGAAAGCGCCTTGCGCGCTGTCAGGCACTGGCTGTTCAAAAACAGCGGCACCGTCCGAGTGAGAGTACCCGTGACGTTTAAGCTTAAATAGGGAAAGGGAAAGGGTCGCTAGGGGCGGAGAAGTGCGGCGTGAAGATGCCGCGAGAAGTGGTTGTAAGGGCGGGCAAGCGATAGGCAAACGTTGGCAAGCAATGGGCAAGCGGTTGTAGAACCTTCCTTAAGAACCAAAAATTTCGTCGTTCTCGAATGCTTCCATAGGGAATCCAGATCTGGTTTTTGTCTGCCCCTCTTCGTCTCCCTCGGACGCAACTAAACGGGGGCCCAGCGGCTTTTGTTTGGGACCTGAAAAGATAGTCATAGCCAAATTTCGAAGTCGCTGGTTCCCCGATGGAAGCACTCGGGGACGACGAGGAGAGGGAGATTTGGAACAACGGCAGGGGCGGACCTAAAAGAACTAATTCTCCGCTTGACGTAGTCAAGCGAATTCTCCGCGACGTTTTCTGTCGCAAATTCCCCGTGGCACAAATGCCACAAATTCCCTCGCCCTTACGACTGCTAAATTTTCAGTTTCTAACAATTGATTTACAATCGATTTGCAACTGACTCCCCAACCGACTCCCGCCAGATGTCCCCTCATCTGGCTGCCCTCTCAACTGTTCAACCATTCCCGTAAAGCTGTTATAATCATGCTAATATGAAACTGATTCTCAGTTTTAGAATGGTGTGATCAAATGGCTGTTGTACGATATAACACAAACCAGCGCAAACTTATTCTGGCTGTGATAGAGAGGAACAGTGAAAGGCACATAACTGCCGACGACGTGCACCTTGCTCTCATTCATGAAGGCCATCCTGTTGGAAAAGCTACGATATACAGGTATTTTGAGAGGCTTGAGAAGGATGGGATTCTGATCAAGTACTCTCCTGTTGATGGTGCCAGCTCCTGCTACCAATACGCCCCGTCCTCTGGAAAAGAACCGGTGCATTATCACATGAAGTGCGAGCGATGTGGGAAACTCTTTCACCTTGACTGCAGTTTTCTTGATCAAATCTCGGACCATTTCAGCGAGCACCACAAATTTGACCTCAACAGGTTCAAAACTGTTTTTTACGGTGTATGTTCCGAGTGCAGAAAGAAGAATAGAGATGAAAAATAAAAAATATTTGTTGTTGACGGTTTTGCTGGTTTCGACAGCCCTATCTCTCTTTTTGTTAATAGAGTATCCGATCCGCCGTCAGGATGAAAGCAAAACGCAGGAAAAGCCCATGATCATAGCGACACTCTTTCCCCAATACGACTTTACCAAACAGATAGTAAGGGATAGAGCGGATGTGCAGCTTCTTCTGCCTCCCGGAGCAGAAAGCCATACTTATGAACCATCTCCTGCAGACATCATAAAGATCAGCAAGGCGGATATGTTCGTCTACACAGGCAGATACATGGAACATTGGGCAGAAAGGATAATTTCATCTGTCAAAGGGGAAAAGATGATAACGGTGGATGTTTCAAAGGGAATAAAGTTGATCCGACATAAAGATGAGGATCACGCCGACACACATCACCATGTTCTCGATCCGCACATATGGACAGACCCCAACAATGCCTCAGTCATGACGGACAATATCCTTTCCGCTTTGTGTGATGCCTATCCTGCTAATGCGGAATATTTCCGAAAAAATGCAGCGGACTTCAATTCAGAACTCCAAAAACTTGACAGCAATTTCAGGGATGCTGTCTCCTCAGGGAAAAGAAACAAAATCGTATTTGGCGGCAGCAACGCTTTTGCATATTTCCTTGAGCGCTACGGACTGGAGTCTCTTTCTGCGATCGACACCTGTTCGACACAGGCGGATCCGGGAGTGAAAAGAATTACTGAAATCATCAGTGAGGTAAAAAAAGAAAAGATACCGGTTGTTTTTTATGGGGAGATGGTCGCACCTAAGATAGCAAAAACGATCAGTGCGGAAACAGGAACACGCTTGCTTCCTTTAAATTCGTGCCACAATCTTTCTGCGGAGGATCTAAAAAAGGGAAGGACATACGTTTATATAATGAGAAAAAATCTGGCAAATCTCAAAGAGGGACTTAAATGACAGTTCTTGAGGCTGAAAGCATATCAGTCGAGTATAACGGTGTTCCTGCGTTAAAAAACGTCTCTTTCCAAGTTGAAAAGGGCGAGTATATTGCAGTTGTAGGAGAAAACGGCTCCGGCAAAAGTACTCTGATAAAAGCCATCCTTGGTCTCACGGAGCTTTCTGCCGGTATGATCAGGCTGAACGGAGGCATCAAAAAAAGCGAGATCGGATACCTGCCTCAGCAGACAGAGGCGCACAAGGACTTTCCAGCCGGGGTGGATGAGGTGGTGCTTTCAGGCTGCCTTGCTTCGAAGGGGATCTTCCCCTTTTATACATCGAAAGATAAGAGGCTGGCCGTTTACAGCATGGAACTGCTTGAGATAACGAATATAAGAAAACGTTCTTTCCGAGAGCTTTCAGGAGGTCAGCAGCAGCGTGTGCTGCTGGCGCGTGCCCTCTGTTCCGCTAAAACTATGCTTGTTCTTGATGAGCCAGCCGCCGGTCTTGATCCGCTCATAAGTTCCGAATTCTATGCTCTGCTCAGGAAACTGAATGAAGAGGGAATGACAATAATCATGGTTTCCCATGATATTGAGGCAGCTAAAGAGAACGCTGATAAGATCCTCCATCTTGGCATAGACCACTTTTTCTTCGGCAGTGCGGATGAATATTTGGGATCCGAAACAGGCAAGAGGTTTTCAGGTGAAAATGCTAAATATTCTAAGTGAACTTTTTGCTTATGATTTCATCGTAAGGGCCGTCGCGGTAGGCATGATGGTATCGCTTTGTGCATCGTTGCTTGGTGTGAGCCTGGTCCTCAAACGATATTCGATGATAGGGGACGGGCTTGGCCACGTGGCTTTTGGAGCGCTTTGTATCGCGGTGGCATTCAACATAGCGCCTCTTTTTGTCTCTGTGCCTGTTGTAATAACTGCAGCGATATTGCTCCTGAAAATGAAAGATGACCTAAGGATCAAGGGAGATGCTGCTATTGCAGTGATATCAAGTTCAGCCCTGGCGATAGGGATCATAGCTACATCGTTGACCAAAGGGATGAATATTGACATATATAACTATATGTTTGGCAGCATACTCGCGATGAACGACCAAGATGTCTACCTTGGTATGGGACTTTCCGTTGCTGTGCTGTCGCTCTTTGTTATCCTTTATAATGTGATATTCTCAGTCACTTTTGACGAGGATTTTGCAAGGGCGACAGGCGTAAACGTTGGTTTTTACAACAC
>JAAZCN010000147.1 GCA_012513245.1 Synergistaceae bacterium
CTGCTGGCACTGAGAGTAATAGTAAAGAGCATTGCTGACTGCTACCATGTTCTGGGGATAGTACATACGATATGGAAACCGATACCGGGACAGTTTGACGACTATATAGCCAATCCAAAGAACAATCTTTATCAATCTTTGCATACTACTGTCGTCGGCCCCGCAGGAGAGCCGCTTGAGGTACAGATAAGGACCTGGGAGATGCATTCTCTCGCCGAATACGGCATAGCCGCCCACTGGAACTATAAAGAGGGCGGAAAGAGAGTCGACCATCTTGATGAGGGGCTTACCTGGATAAGAAAAGCTCTTGAGGTCGCACCCGAAGGACAGGAAGAAGAGGGAGTCAGTTCGCAGTTTATGGACAATCTGAAAACAGATGTCCTTTCTTCTGAAGTATTTGTTTTCACTCCTAAAGGCAATGTAATCTCTGTTCCTAACGGATCGACACCCATAGATTTCGCATACGCAATACACACCGAGATAGGGCATAAATGTGTCGGAGCAATGGTAAACGGCCGTATAGCGCCGATGGATCAACAACTCCAGAACGGCGATATAGTACGCATACTTACGTCTCCTCAGGGAAAACCTTCACGAGACTGGCTGAAAATAGCAAAATCGTCCAGGACAAGAAGTAGGATAAAGAGCTGGTTCCGCCAGCAGGACAGACAGGAAAGAGAAGAAAAGATAAAGAGAGGAAAGGAGCTTCTTGAAAAAGAGGCCCTCAGAAGGAATCCTGGGACAGAGAACCCTTTGGATGCAATATCATCACAGCTCAGCCATGTAGCAAGAGAAATGGGATATTTGAGCCTCGAAGAACTTATAGTATCTGTAGGAACAGGAAATCATACCGCTCCAAGCATTTTGGCGAGGTTGGCATCAGATTCCAAACAGGGCCCTGACCCCATACCTATCCAGGCCCCTCCGCAAAAAAATGAAGCTGACTCTGAGATAGTAGTCGAGGGAGCATCAGGCGTCCTTGTTTCCCTAGCACAGTGCTGCCGTCCGGTGCCCGGAGATCCAATAGTAGGATGTGTGACACAGAACAGAGGCATTACAGTCCATCTCAAGGATTGTGCTAACATAGACAAGGCTGACCCGGACAAATTGATTAATGTGTCATGGGGTAAGCTGAAGGACCATCGCTATACTGCAAGGATAAAAGTGGAAGGTATTGACAAACCGACGCTTTTCGGAGAGATCGTTCAGGCTATAACAACTTTGGACGGTATCCTTGTAGGAATAAGGGCAAACGTTGTCAACAACTCAAGGGCAAGGGTTATCGCCGATGTCCAGATAAAGGATATCGAACACCTTTACAGGATAATAGCCAGACTCAATGCCATTTCCGGGGTCATTGAGATCACCAGGGGGTGATGTACATTGAAAGCTCTTCTGCAGCGCGTCGATAGGGCCAGTGTCTCAGTAGACGGAAAGATCACAGGCGAGATTGGTAAAGGATTATGTGTTTTTCTTGGTGTTGTAGTTGAAGATACTGAAAAGGATATTGCATGGCTTGCCGATAAAATTGTTAACCTTAGGATATTTGATGACGAATCAGGTAAAATGAACAGGTCTTTGATAGATGAAGAAGGCAGGATGCTCATTGTCTCGCAGTTCACGTTATGCGGCGACTGTAAAAAAGGCCGTAGGCCTTCTTGGATCAAGGCAGCTGAACCTATTTTTGCAAACGACATGTACGAAAAATTTGTCAAAGAGATAGAAGCTAGGGGAGTTAGGACTGCAACAGGTGTTTTTCAGTCATTGATGAAGGTAGAAATATGCAATGATGGTCCCGTGACTCTCATGATAGACAGCAGGGAGTGAACAAAGCATGAAGATAAAAAGAGTTGCGCTTGGTGCGTTATGGACGAACTGTTATGTCATAAGCGACGCCGGCAGAGAAGGAATAGTTATAGATCCAGGCGGGCCTCCATCAGAGGTCGAGGAATACATCAGGGTCAATGATATACGGCTTCATTGGATAATACTCACACATGGCCATGGAGACCATATAGGTGGGGTTTCGGAACTGAGGAATCTTTCAGAAAACGGAATAGCTATTC
>JAAZCN010000148.1 GCA_012513245.1 Synergistaceae bacterium
CAGCGCATCGTTGATGCAGCTGAAAAGTATGGAGCCGAGAACTGTGTAGTGATACTGGGTTCTTCGGATGCGGAAGGCGCAGAGATCTACGCCGAGACCGTAACGAACGGCGATCCTACTTTTGCAGGACCACTTGCAGGAGTCCCGTTGGGACTCGCGGTATACCACGTGTTTGATGAAGAGATCCGTTCTGAATGCAATGAAGCGCAGTGGGAAGAACAGATATCCATGATGGAAATGGTACTTGAACCTGACGCCCTCGCAGCCGCTGTAAAAGGAATGCGTGACGAATTCAGCAAATTCAAGCTTTAAGGACGTACAAAAGCATATATTTGTGATCAACGGAGGGAGTCCGGTAATTACCGGACTCCTCTTCATTGATTCTGGAAGCTTCAGTGCAAAGGCACACAAAATTGACATAAGAGGACGAGTTTAAAGTTTTACACACCACATTGGCCAAGCAAAACTGAACATAAAAAACACCCAAACCACACATCCTTGTCTAACCGTGTTGCTTTCAAGTTCTGAACCTTTTGGGGTCAGACCTACACATTTGACACTATTGGAGGATGCAGATCTATCCCTTCTTCTCCTTTGTCATTTCACATTCTCCTGCTCCTTCTCTGCTTTCGGGATATCGGGCGGGTATGGGGTGATGCAATATTCCTGCATGGTCTCGGTCCAGGCTTCGTAGTCGCTCATTCCGGGGACTATCTTCTGTAAATTGGTCATCTCTTTTTTCGTCAATTTTGCCAACAACATTGCGAGTTTCTTTGCTTCCACACGGTCTGCCTTTTTCCAGACTCTCGGGAAGTAGATCATCCAGTGCTCCATGGTCTCTTCAGCTATCTTTTCAACCGACATCTCCATTAACAACACCATCTCTCAAGTGAATGTTATTGATCTATTGTCTTATAATACGGCTATTGTTGGTACTGTCAAGGGGGGTAGACCGGAAGGGTCATCCGGCCGGGCAAGCAATTGGCAAGCAGTGGGCAAGCAATTGGTAAATGCTGGCGGAGAGTGCATCCGCCGGGTAATTTGCAGCCTCTGGGTTGCGGAGAATTCGCAGCAATAATCTCGCTGCGGAGAATTTGCTCGCTTCGCATCGCGGAGAATTGCCTGACTTAGTCAGGCGGAAACTAATTTTTAAAAGATTTATGGGTCAATTTACCGCCGGCTCAAAGGACCGCAATTTTACGGCTCATACCTTCTCCGTTCATAGCAACGCCTCCAGATAATTTTTGAGAAAAGTTTCAACTCTGAGTTTTTTTGCATGATCCATGAGGGCAGAGTAATCCGCGGACTTTAATTTCACAAAGCGTTTTAACGCGTCATTCAGTATCTGTATGTCTATGCGGCTTCTGCTTCTGATCAAATCACAGATCGTTCTTTCAAGGATGTATGTTCTGAGCGGATTGCCATGGGTGCTTTTTACAGTTTCAACTCCCTGCTCATGAAGCTCTTTTTTGATATAGTAGATTTTGAACCGTTTTGCTACTGTTCCAACGACCTTGTAACCGCTTGGGACTGTAGCTGAATATTCAAAAGGTGTTCTATCCGATAAGCCGTGCAAATATAGGGCCGTTTCATGCGAGTAGATCAATTTCGGATACTTCGTCTGAATGGAATACATTTCATCCTCTATCGAATCAACAGATACATAAACACCCCGGGCAACTCTTTCAAGCTGCCCCTCTGCCAGCATCTTTTGCAGATAGACTCTGGGTATCTCATTTCGGTCAAGATCAGAACTTAGAACTGTGCCCCGCTGCTTCTGAATTAGTTTTTTCAGCTTCTCCGAATGATCCACGATCCTCACCCCTTTTACGAATATACTTATATTGTATATCATTTAAGTATATTTGTAAAATATGCGGAAATTCACAAAGTGTAAGCGGCTTTTACAATTGTGAAACTGCGATAAATACGGTCGCGTGGAGCTGTGGTGAAGCAATGGTGAAACAGTTGTAAAAAGCGGCTGAGCAGTTGCTGAGCATGCCTGAGCAGTCGCTAAGCCGTCGTAGGGGCCAAGGTCAGGTGAGTATTGCGCACTCCATGAGCCCATAATTCCGCAACTCACGAGCCCAGCGCCACGCTTTTCATGAGCCCACCAAGACGCTATACATGAGCCCACCTTGACGGGGTCCGTGGACCCATAATTTGGTACTCTTAGGATATGCGCACATCGTGCGTAAATATCTTTAGAGGAGGTCATTTTAGATGACCATGTACAGAGAAATGCTCAGACTTCGTGACGAGGGGAAAGTAAGTCAACGGGATATCGCTGCTAGCTGCGGGTGCTCACACAGTACTGTTAAGCGAGTGCTTGCCCGAAGTAGAGAAATTGGTCTTTCTTTTGAGACTGCAAGGGACAACACTGACGAGCAGATCATGACGCTGCTTTTTCCAAAGAATCTCCAGCTCAGTATCCAGAAAGAACCTGACTTCGCGGAAATGCACAGTGAACTGTCCAAGAGCGGTGTGACCATGACTTTGCTTTGGAACGAATATTGCGATCGGTGTAAGGCAAACGACTGGATCCCGTACATGTACACGCAGTTCTGTAAACTTTACCGCAAATACGTAACAGAAAAGAAACTTTCCTGGCATGTGGTCCATAAACCCGGCGAAGTCATGGAGGTTGACTGGGCAGGCACGAAGATGAGATATACGGATGAAATTACAGAGAGCGAGATCAAAGCAAGCGTGTTTGTGGCAGTGCTTCCGTATTCAGGTTACACATACGTAGAAGCTTTTTGCAACGAGAAACAAATTTCATGGATGCAGGCCCATATCAATGCATATAAGTTTTTTGGTGGGGTAACGCGCCTGCTGCGTCCGGACAACCTCAGGACAGGAGTCAGCAAGGCGGACAAAGACGCACCTGAGATAAACCCGGTGTATAGAGAGATGACCGAATACTACGGCACTTACGTGTCTCCGGCAAGAGTGTTGAAGCCGAAGGACAAGGCTTCGGTAGAGGGAACTGTCGGCATTATAACAACGAACATAATCGCCGCCTTGAGAAACCAGCGCTTTAATTCACTCGCCGAAGTTAACAGAGCCATAAGGAAAAGGCTTGAGATGTTCAACACGGCCCCGTTTCAAAAGAAGGAGGGCAGCAGGGAAAGCGTCTTTCTGGAAGAGGAACATTCTGCCCTACTTGAGCTGCCAAGATACGAATACCAGCTTGCAGAGTACAAGGAGGCCACTGTTCAGTGCAACTATCACGTCTGCGTTGACGGCAAAAACTATAGTGTTCCTTACAGCTACGTGGGCCGTAAGGTAAGGATACGCTTCACCAGGACAATGGTCGAGATATTCCATAATGGTGAACGGATAGCATCGCATATAAGAAATCGCAGCCAGAAAGAAAAATACGTAATCGAAACAGAGCACATGCCACAGTCTCACAGGTGTATGGTTGAATGGGACGGAGACCGTTTCCGCTCTTGGGCCGCGAAATATGGACGCTGCACTCTTGAAGTCATAAACGGCTATCTCGAATCAGGCATAGTTGAACAGCACAGCTACAAGAGGTGTATGGGCCTTCTCCAACTGGGGAAGAAATACTCCGTAGTTCAAATAGAGGCTGCGTGCTCAAAGACGCTTACATTCTCGAAAACTCCGAGCCTAAAGAACATAAGGCTGGCATTGCAGTCGGCAGCTGCCGGATCACAGTCTGCGACAAACAGAGGCCAGGAGACGGAAAACAGCACATCTGCTGCCTCCGGTTTCAGACGTGGAGCAGAATATTTCGGAGGCCGGGGCAATGATTAACCAGACAACGATGAACCAGCTCCATGAGATGCATCTCTCATATTTAGCAAAAGACATACGTGAGCGCATAGAGGATAAGAGCTTCATGGAACTCAGCTTCGAAGACCAGATAACCACGCTGGTGGACCGGGAGTGGCACAGGAGAAAAAACAGAAGGATAACAGATCTTACGCGAAATGCGTCATTTTGTTATAAAAGTGCCTCAGTCACAGACATTGACTACCTCCCGGAGAGAAACCTTGACAGACGTCTCATAAACGAGCTGGCCTGCTGCGGATACATCGCAAACGGACAGAACGTGATAGTCATGGGAGCCACCGGAGTGGGCAAAACATACCTGGCATGCGCGCTTGGGACAGCCGCCTGCCGGGAACGATATTCCGCAAAGTACGCCAGAATTCCTGATCTGCTAGAAGAACTGTCGTTTGCTCATTCAGATGGCTCCTACAGGGACATAATACAACCATATCGCAAAGTCAGACTGCTGATACTGGATGAGTGGCTTCTCAGTCCACTCGGCTCGGAAGCAGCGAAAGAGATGTTCGAGATAATGGAATGCAGAAGTGTCGCGCGTCTTTCGACCATATTCTGTTCCCAATTCGATACCACAGAATGGCTGGAACGCACCTGCAACGACCTTCTTGGAGAAAGCCTGCTCGACAGGATAGTTCATTGTTCATACAAGTTGGTGGTTGGCGGGGAATCCATGAGGAAGCGCAGGGGCCTTAAGGACTGACAAAAAAATAGAACCTACGCACGGGGAGAACCATCCCCGTGCGACTAAAGGATATGGGCTCACGCCCAACGGAACTGTTGGCTCACGAAGAGCGGAATGGTGGGCTCATGAAAAGCGGTACGATGGGCTCATTTCAACGTAATATGCATCGGGCTGCAAATTCACCAGGCCAAACAGTATTCTAAGTGTAGCCGTTGCATTTAGGGCGCAAATTCTCCGTGGCTTTAGCCACTCACTCTCAACGTGGCTATTTTTACGTCTTTTACCGGTTGACTATGCGCACGAAAGTGCTATTATTATGTCTCAATTGTAGCAGTAAAGTTCAAATTTAAAAAAGAGGGTGTTAACATGCCTGAGTCAACAATGCTCCGTTATAGGATCGACGAGGATTTAAAAGAAGAAGCTGAAGCAGTATTCAAAAGCATGGGGTTGAGCCCGCAGTCGGCGATCAAGCTTTTTTACAGGCAAACTGTCATCAGGAAAAAGCTCCCATTTCATCCTGTCGCTGAGGACCCCTTTTACAGCGAAGATAATCAGAGGGTCTTGCTTGAATCTGTTAAGCAGCTGATAGAAGGAAAAGGCACGCCTCATGAGCTTATAGAGGCGTGATATGGACAAGATATGGTCTGATAAAGCCTGGGATGATTATCTCGACTGGCAGAAAAAAGACAAAAAAACATTCGAAAAGATCAATAAACTAATTAAGGATATTGACCGTAACGGAGAATCCGAAGGCATAGGCAAACCGGAACCGCTCAAGGGTGGTTTGTCCGGTTTCTGGAGCCGCCGCATAAACGAGAAAGACAGGCTCGTTTACCGTATAGAGGATGGTAGATTAGAAATTGCACTGTGCCTTACACACTACGATGATCATTAATTAA
>JAAZCN010000149.1 GCA_012513245.1 Synergistaceae bacterium
ACCCAGACCTGGATCCCCGATCTCGAAGCGCACTCGAAATGGTTCGAGCACTAAGGATGTTTTTAAATGTTTTCTATAGAAAACGGTGCTTCCCTGACAGGTGCATACGGGAATGATGCCAGGCAACCGAATTCTGTAGTCTGATTATCTTTAATTCTCCGCAGCGTTAGCGCTGCAAATTCTCCAGCGGACGGCCTACCCGCGAATTCACCGCTTGACAGAGTCAAGCAATTCCCCGCCCCAAGCGCTCAGCAATTGTTCAGCTGCATTAGACAACAGATTTGCGATCGACTCGCGCGCCGGATGCCTCATCCGGCTACTCTTTCTGCCGCACTTCACAACTGTGAAACCAAAGCCCCGTCTCTCTTTTTTTATAAAGGTAAACATGGTAGGATAGAGAGAGGGGAAGTATTCCCCTCTCTCTATATTCAAATGGAGGAACGAACATTAATGTTTGACAGCAATTACACTCTGACGGTTTTTTTGGTATTATTTGTCGCCGTTACATGTATTTTTATACAGAAATTTTTTAAAAAATACCTTGAGAGCGATCAGTACTATTATCTCAAGGACATTACTCTAGTCGCCGCCTGGGCCCTCTGCGGCATCTGGGCGCCTAACAGGCCGTTAAAGATAACTATAGCAGCCGGAGTTGCAGCTGCATGCATAGGTTTCTGTCAAAAGGTCACTAAGGGCAAAAACCTGAGATTCCTCTACTTTATAGTAGGACTGGGTTTTTCACTATTTGGGCCACGGATAGCCTTTATAGAGTTTGTACCTGGAGAATACTACTACCTCTCATACTTTGCCTCGATCGCAATAAGTACACTTTGGATCGGTATATTCCCCATCTTATTTCAGGAAATAGATGAGATCCCCGGAATGTGCGGTCTTCTTCTAACTGTCAGCTGGACACTTGTTTCCGTAGTTATAATGCTCTCATCACAAAATCTACGTGAAGCTGTCCAGCTATGTATAATTGGCATGGTGCTTATACTTGTATTCTGGAGCAGGCATATCAACGCTTACAGAAGACTGACAGAACCCCTTACGGCTCTTTGGGGAACTCTCTTCGCGGGGCTTTCTATCTTTGGCGTCAGCAAAGGTGTCGCCTTTTACACTCTTGCCGTTCTGCCGTTAGGACTATTCATGCTCCCTCTCATAGAGACATCCATAAGCGTTGTGAGCGCAGCCTTCTCTTCTAAGCCTACAGGCAATCTGATACTTTATAGAAAATTTCTAAGCAAAGGTATGGATCATGCGACATCATTCCATACAGTCGTAATGATTTGTGCCTTTATTGGCTGTATGGCCGCTTTTATACAGATAGGAGCTGCCAGTTTCCTTGTACTTCTAACTGCAGCTGTTTTTATTTCGACCGTGACCTGGATTTTTTTCAGATATGCTTCACGATCAGACAGAAGCCAGTCCAGAAAGCCGGGGCTTTGGGGGATCCGGGTAGACAATATTTCTTTGAATTACGCTATTACACAGGTACAGCACTGGATAAACAAGGGATCTGCCCATTGCATGATAGTCACTCCTGATGCGCTGGCGGCATTGAGAAGCCGAACAGACGAAAGATACAGAAGGATAGTAAGAAACGCAGCGCTGGTCCTGCCGGATGGCGCCGGACTTATCGCTGCCCTTAAACTTCTGCACACACCTATACAGGAAAGGATACCCGGAGTTGAATTTACAGAGCATATATGCAAGAGAGCATCCTACGAAGGGTGGGGGATCTGGTTCCTGGGAGGTTCACCCGGGATCGCTGAGATCGCAGCTAAAAAACTTGCAGAAAAATATCCGGGCCTAAATATATCCGGTACACGAAACGGTTACTTCACTAATGAAGAGACAGAGAATATTTGCATGGAGATCCGTGAAAGCAACGCGAAGATACTTTTCGTAGGTCTGGGTGTGCCCAGACAGGAATATTGGCTGGAAGAAAACCTCGCAAAATCGGGTGCAACTGTCGGCATGGGAATTGGTGGAACAATGGACGTTATCTCAGGGAAATTGGCAAGAGCGCCCCAAATATGGCAGAAATTCTGCCTTGAATGGCTCTACCGTACCATACAGGAGCCATGGCGGTGGCGCAGAATACTTAAACTCCCGGTATTCGCCTTTTATGTTATCCTGACTGCCCTTCATCTTGACAATTTTAATCCTGATCAACCGGATGAAGAAACAGACATAAACTAAAAACTTACAGAAAAATTTAACTTGTCATCAAATTCTCAATAATTTTTCAATAATTTATTGCGTACTTTATCTGGCAATAATAATAATATAGTTGTATACTTTACGATTAATCAAACAAATAACGTCTTTATCGAAAGGAAGATATTTTTATGAAAATGGACAAACTCTTGAAGCAGGCACAACGCATGCAGGCTGAAATGGCGTTAGCACAGGAACAGCTTGCCAATACAGTGGTAGAGGGGGTTTCCGGGGGCGGCATGGTCAAGGCTAAAGTGAACGGAGACGGAGATGTCCTTTCTATCTCTATCTCTCCTGAAGTCGTTGATCCACAGGATGTCGAAATGCTGGAAGACCTGATCATATCAGCTATCAAAGAAGCGCTCAAACAGAGCAAAGAAATGGCAAACAGCAAAATGAATTCAATTACCGGGGGAATGGGTGGATTTCCCGGTCTGATGTAACCAGAGAATGTCAGCCACTTCACTGCCCGGTTCAGTATACAAACTTATAAAACTTTGGAGCAAATTGCCCGGTGTAGGAGAAAAAACTGCCCGCCGAATGGTTTTTTTTATCTTAAAACAGGATAGTAATTGGGTAAATGAGTTCATCAGCACCATAAAACAGGTAAAAGATGAAACACACCACTGCAACGAATGCGGCAACATAACTGACATAGAACCATGTTCCATTTGCAGGGACAAAATGAGGAACCGTAAAATATTATGTGTAGTAGAAAGCGATGAGGATTGTATCTCGATAGAACAGGCAGGCATATTCAACGGTCTGTATCATGTTCTTGGAGGTCAGGTATCGCCTCTCGATGAACAGGACATACCAGAAGAGAGCATCACAAAGTTAAAGGAACGAGTCTACGAATTAAAAATTGAGGAAATTGTACTTGCGACTGCTCCAAGAATAGAGGGAGACCTCACCGCATTTGCGATCCAGGAAGCACTCAGGGGTATACCCGTTAAAATATCAAGACTCTCATACGGACTGCCGGTAGGAGGAAGCATAGGCTATGCAGATAGAGTCACACTGCATATGGCAATGGAATCAAGAAAGGAGATGTCGGAAAAATAAAACACAGAGATAATCACATCCACCGGGAAATTCAACAACAAAAAAATAATATGAAAGGAGAAAACAAAATGTCGTCAGGATCCGGTCTTTCCACTGTTATGAAAAGATTGGTCAGAGCGGTGATGGTCTTTATATGCGCAGCTGCCGGCTATCAGATTTCAAAGATAGCCCTAGAGCAGAACTGGTGGCCATCCGTTACACTGCTTCACCCAATAGCAACGACCGTATTTATTATTACTGTTTCAGCATGTTTCGGCTTTATCCTTGCACCCATATTCTGGCTAAGCGTAAGAAAATTTGCACAGTTTACAGAATCCAGACTCCAGAATACGAGCGTACCGGAACTCACAGTGAGCCTGCTTGGCCTGATCCTGGGCCTCTTGCTCGCCAACCTTATCGCTATGCCGATGTCAAGAATTCCGGGTGGGATAGGGGTATACATTGCGGTACTGCTGAACGTCGCCCTCGGCTATCTAGGTCTGCGCTTCTTCGCAAAGAGAAAAGATGATATTTGGAGTGTAATAACAAACATCAGTGATATCAGGCTGCGGCTTCCCAAACGTAAAAAGAAAAACGAAAATGGGGAAGAGGAAAAAAATACAGATCTCGAAGTTGCTCCTGAGTTTTTCTACTCAATACCCAAGATACTTGATACAAGCGCCATAATCGACGGCAGAATATTGGATGTTGCACAAAGCGGTTTCATTGAAGGAACTATAGTTCTGCCACGCTTCATACTTGCAGAGCTTCAGGGGGTCGCAGACTCAACAGACCCGCTCAGAAGGACTAGAGGGAGGCGCGGCCTGACAGTAGTAAAAGAACTTCAGAAGATCGCCACCCTTAACATTGAGATCCCTGAAACAACTCTTAAGGATCTTGAAAGAGAAAAGGTAGATGAAGCTTTAGTCGTGCTTGCACGTCAGCTCAACGGCAAAGTTATCACGACAGACTACAACCTCAATCAGATCGCCCAGATCGAGGGAGTTTCTGTCCTTAACGTAAACGACCTGGCAAACTCTCTCAAACCTATGCTCCTCCCCGGTGAGAACGTAGAAATAGACATAATACGCATTGGAAAAGAGTCCCATCAGGGCGTTGGCTACCTTGATGACGGAACCATGCTTGTTGTCGAAGACGGTTATAAACGTATAGGAGAAAGAGTCAAAGTCACAGTTACTTCAATGCTTCAGACGTCGGCCGGAAGAATGGTCTTCGGAAGAATACGCCCCTAAAATGAAAAGAGAGACCTGGTCCTTCATAATAGTTGCAGGAGGGGCAGGAACTCGCCTTGGCGGGACTCCGAAACAATTCAGGCTTCTTGATGGCTGTCCGGTCTGGAAATGGTCTGCTAAAATTGCAGAAGAGTTATGGAAAGACGGGGCAACAGAAGAACTTGTAATTGTCGTTCCGGAGGAGCATATGGCAGAAGTAGAGAGGCAGTGTGACCTAAAGATCCCAATACGACTTGCCGCCGGAGGAACCACAAGATCTCAGTCAGTAATGAACGGATTAAAGAATTCATGCGGGTCTCACGTGCTGGTGCACGATGCGGCCCGCCCTTTTATAACAAAAGAACTTTGCCTCGAACTTATAAAAAACACTGCCATACACGGATCTTCTATTCCCCTTATTGGATCCAGTGATTCTCTAAAAAAAATAGAAAGAGGAAAGATGACCTGTGTGGATAGAAAAGAATACCTCAGGACTCAAACTCCTCAGGCATTTGAAAAAGCACCCTTAATAGAGGCCATAAAATCATTTGGATTTGAAGGTACTGATGAAGCCGCTGCCTGGATCGCTTCAGGAAGGGATATCTTCTGCACGGAAGGACCTGAATCAAATTTTAAGATCACAACGAATTTTGACTGGGACGTTGCCTCTTTAGTGACCGGAGGCAGAAAGATACAAAGGACAGGGCACGGATTTGACGTACATCAGCTTGTACGGGGAAGAAAACTAATACTTGCCGGTATTGAAATAAGAAATACCGAATTTGGACTCTTTGGCCATTCTGATGCGGATATAGTTCTTCATACAGCAATGGACGCACTGCTTGGAGCTGCAGGGTTACCTGATATCGGGACCCTCTTTCCTGCGTCAGATGCAAAATGGAAGGATGCGGACAGTCGGGAACTACTTAAAATTGTTATCCGTAAAATCAGAGCAGAGGGATGGAATATTGACTGGGTGGATGTTACTTTGCAGGCACAGTCTCCTAAGCTGGGGCATTTGATACCGAGCTTTATATCAAACGTATCCTCTTTTATTGCTGAAAATAAGAGCGAAACAAATTTCAACATGAAGGTAAAATCGGGCGAGAGCTGTGGTTCTGTCGGGCGTAATGAATGTATGCTCTGCCATGGAGTTGCAACGCTCTCAAAATACAATTGGAATTAAGGCTGTGCATTTATAAGACAAGACCTGAAATCAGCCTGAACATATATTCTTAAACGGAGGCATCGATATGACAAAAAAGAGATCCGAAGAAAAATTTGTTGAATACAGGGGCTTCACATTCGACGACGTACTGCTAGTCCCGGGATACAGCGAAGTTGTTCCTTCACAGGTAGACGTCTCAACAAAACTAACACCACAGATCTCCCTCAATATACCCCTTTGCAGCGCAGCAATGGATACTGTAACAGAGGGTAGACTGGCTATAGCTATTGCTCGTGAGGGAGGAATGGGCATACTTCACAGAAACCTGTCTATCGAAAAACAGGCTGTCGAAGTTGACAAGGTAAAGAGATCTGAATCAGGCGTCATAGTTGATCCGTTCTATCGCCATCCGGAAGATATGGTTAGAGAGGCTGTAGGGCTTATGGAGCACTATCACATCTCGGGAGTACCTGTCGTGGACAAAGACCTAAGACTTGTTGGAATAATTACAAACAGAGACCTCAGGTTCGTCACAAATCTTGACCAGCCAATATCGAATGTTATGACGAAAGAAAACCTTATAACAGCTCCTCTGGGAACAACACTTGAAGACGCAAAGACGATCCTTATGGGTACAAAAGTAGAAAAGCTGCCTATAGTGGACAAGGACGGCAAACTCAAAGGACTTATCACCATTAAAGACATCCTGAAAGCCAGAGCCTTTCCTAATTCAACAAAAGATTCAAGAGGCCGTCTGCGTGTCGGAGCAGCCATAGGTGTTGGTGCTGATGCTTTTGACAGAGCATCAGCTCTTGTCAAAGCCGGAGTAGACACTCTCATTGTTGACACAGCACACGGACATTCAAAAATGGTCATAGATACGGTGGCCAGGCTCAGACAATTGTATCCGGACCTGCCCCTTATCGCCGGGAACATTGCGACCGCAAGTGCAGCGGAAGCTCTTATGGATGCAGGAGCTGACGCAGTCAAGGTCGGAATAGGCCCGGGATCGATATGCACCACACGTATAGTCGCAGGGATCGGCGTACCTCAGGTGGCAGCGGTAATGAATGTTTCCGAGGCTGTCCATAAGAGAGGCAAGATAGTAATCGCAGACGGCGGGATCAGATATTCCGGAGACATCGTAAAAGCTCTTGCCGCCGGTGCTGACGTCGTCATGATCGGATCACTTTTTGCAGGCACAGAAGAAAGTCCCGGAGAAGAAGTAATATACAGAGGCCGTTCATTTAAGAGCTACAGGGGAATGGGATCACTGGGAGCAATGAAAGGCGGCTGCAGCAAGGACAGATATTTCCAGGAAGGCACGACAGAAGACAAACTAGTCCCGGAAGGCATAGAGGGAATGGTAGCACACAAAGGATCGATCTCAGGGGTCGTCTATCAGATGGTCGGCGGTATTCGTTCCGGAATGGGTTACGTCGGGGCACCTAACATCCACTCACTTCACGAAGATTCAAAGTTCGTACAGGTGACTGCGGCATCAATAAAGG
>JAAZCN010000150.1 GCA_012513245.1 Synergistaceae bacterium
ATGCAGCGGCTAGTTGTCTCTAGCACGAGTGCCATCCGTACTACTCTAGAAAGACGTCTAGAAGCACTATCCGCGCCACAAGAACAACTAACCCTGTTACCGCTCGGCTCCGAAGATGAATGGTCGGACTTGGACGGTCAAGAACAGATTGACATACTGCTCCAGACCCATCTCAAGGCTTTCAAAAACGAACGCGCCGAAGTTAGGTTGCTTCTGGAAGCAGCGGCCCGTTGCGAGCAAATTGGGCCCGATGCCAAAGCAGAGGCACTCCTCGAATGGCTCTATCGGCTTCAGTCAGAAGAGGGTGACCTGGAGCTCAAGACACTTATATTTACAGAATTTGTTCCCACCCAGAAAATGTTGCTGCAATTCCTAAATGAGCGTGGCTTCTCCGTCGTTTGCCTGAACGGTTCCATGGATATGGACGAACGCAAGCTAGCGCAAGAAACATTCGCCAAGGATGCCCGCATCCTTATCTCCACCCAGGCTGGCGGTGAAGGTTTGAACCTCCAATTCTGCCACGTGGTGATTAACTATGACATTCCCTGGAATCCGATGCGTCTCGAACAACGAATTGGACGAGTGGATCGTATAGGCCAGACACATGTAGTTCGCGCAGTCAATTTCGTTTTTGAAAACTCTGTAGAGCATCGGGTCCAGGAGGTGCTGGAGAAAAAATTAGCCATTATCTTCGCTGAGTTCGGTATAGATAAAACAGGTGATGTTCTAGACTCTGCCCAGGCTGGCACAATGTTCGACGGAATGTACGTTGAAGCAATCCTTAACCCAGAAAAAGTAGAGGACTCCGTGGAAAAGGTAGTTGCACGTCTACATGAGCAGGCCTTAGATGCACGCACCACAGCATCCGTGCTCGGTACAACGGAGGATTTAGAACCAGGAGAAGCCCAGCGGTTACTGAACCACCCCTTGCCTCATTGGGTAGAACTCATGACAGTGAGCTACCTGAGGGCTCACGGCGGACAGGCCGAAAGGAAAAATCAAAGCTGGAATCTGATTTGGCCAGATGGAGAAATCTATGAAAACGTGGTCTTCACCAGCAAGGAAGCCGAAAAATATCCGGCCACCCGTCACCTGACCTTGGAAGAACCCAAGGTTAGAGGCCTAGCTATGCGTCTTCCGCGTTTTGTACTAGGTCAGCCAGTACCCATCATATCCATCCCCAATCTCCCACAAGAAGTTCAAGGTGTATGGTCCTTGTGGCGAATCGCTATTTCCACCATGGATTGGGACCGTCGGAGAATTATGCCTCTCTTCTTGGCCGATAACGGTATTATATACATGCCAACGGCTAGACACGTGTGGGATCAGCTCCTCGTTACAAGTACACATGTCCGGTCAATCCTTAACACAGAAATCTCACAAGCCACTTTCAAAAAACTGAAGGAAGCTGCAGAAGAGCACGGTAAGCCCATATACGAGGCGCTTGTTCAAGAGCACCAGTCCCGTATTACACGCGAGAGCGAGAAGTCCAACTACGCCTTTGCTTCCCGTCGCAGGACTATCGAACGGATCGGTCTGCCTCAGGTCCGCAACTATCGTTTGAACATTCTTTTACAAGAAGAGCTAAAATATCAGGAACAACTCGATCAGATGTCACATACCTATCCCGAAATGGTGCCGCTGCTAGTGATTCGGGTGGAGGGTGGTTGCTATGAGTAGCTGGCGTGACCAAATTTTGAAAGAATTTATCCCAAATGTTGCCCGATTAACGCTGGTGGCTGACCCTGATGGACTTCTGCTTGAAGAAGGAATTCTTGAAGGTGTTCAAGAACGGGGTTTCGAGCTGATACCGTTCGAAGATCACATTGCCTTCCGGTATGCCTATGAATCTAAGTTCAGATCGCGTTGGGACCGTGGTGAGCACACGGACCTTGTTGTCGCTTTACGTTCTCAAACTTGCTACCTGAGTGATTTGCCCTATGACCTCCTCCATGTTGGTCGAAGACTCTCCTTTAACCTAGGCGACCTTTTTCCAAATCTTAGTTATCCGGTTCTGGCCGCATTGGATCGCGGGGATCTGGATGCCTTATATGATGCTTCGAATCGTCATGCCCCCGGTAAATTGGGTGACAACGCTACTAAGGAGTTTGTCCTCCGGCACGTCTTTGAAATCGCGCCAGAACTGATTAAACAACCATCGGATCTGTTGCGGGTTCTGCTGCGCCGACATTACCGCGGCCAAAAAATCCCGAAAGATCTCGATGAACGTTTCATCCAACTCCTGCGACAGAACAATGTTTTTGGTGAATGGCCGCTTGAAATTCTGGTCTCGGACAGGGAGGCCTTCTTCACATTTCTCCAGGAACGCTGGCCGATATTTCTTGATAGAGAGGCAACTACTAGAGTGTCTAATGCTCATGAAAACAAGAAATCTTACAGCCTGGTCATTGAAGGACCAGACAATTTACCATTCGACCATGATGACATACGAGTCTACATTGACAACCTATTTATAGAGGGTGTACTGCATCCAGTCCAACACGATCATGCAGACATTTTTTCCAAAACGTGGGTGGAAATAGGAATTCTAACCGATCAAATCGATGATAGATATCGTCGTCTAGACAAGCTCCTTGAAAGTCTACAGACATCCATTCCAGTTGATGATGCAAGGTACACGGAGTGGTTTCATTTTGCCCGTGGATGGGCGGAGATGATACTGCTGGCAAACGATCATGCCAATGCCATTCCCGCACTAACGGACGAACGTATTAAAAGTTTGCAGGTACAGGTAGATGCATCCTTCACTGCCTGGCTCATCAAGCGGTATGCGGGACTTGCCAACCTGCCACCAGTACCTCCAGTGATGCTACATCATCTGCCGCGCTTTCTTGCCCGTCAGGTAGAAGAAGACTCTCACGCTAAAATAGCACTGATAGTGGTGGATGGTCTTGCTATGGACCAGTGGCTAGTTGTCCGGAAAGCACTTGCTACAAAGCACCCACTGTTGCGATTTCGAGAGCAATCTGTCTTCGCTTGGATTCCTACCATCACATCCGTTTCGCGCCAAGCTATCTTCGCAGGTAAAGCCCCTGTCTTTTTCCCAAACAGTATCCAGACTACGGACAGGGAGCCAACTCTCTGGACGCAGTTCTGGGAAAACCATGGCCTTACGTCAAACGAGATTGTCTACATTAAGGGGTTGGGCGATGGCAGTCTAGAAACCGTTTCAGAAGCGATTTCTCATCCCAAAGCAAGAGTAGTTGGGCTTGTCGTAGATAAGGTTGATAAGATTATGCACGGTATGGAGATGGGTACCGCCGGGATGCACAACCAGGTATGCCAGTGGGCCGAACAGCCTTTTATGAATGCGCTCCTTGAACTTCTTCTTGATCAGGACTTCTGTGTCTACCTAACTTCAGACCACGGTAACGTTGAGGCGGTAGGTTGCGGGCGTCCAGCTGAAGGAGCGGTAGCAGATCTACGTGGTGAACGGGTCCGAGTCTACCCAGACGCTGTACTTCGCAGCAAAGTCAAAGAACGATTTTCGTCGGCACTGGAATGGGACCCTGTTGGTCTTCCCGAGAACTACTTTGCTCTTTTGGCACCTCCAAGACAAGCCTTTATTCTAACCACACAACGCATTGTTGGTCATGGGGGGATTTCTCTCGAAGAGCTAATAGTTCCTTTAATTAAAATAGAAAGGAATTTTGAATGAAACTACTAAGAACGAATCAGATCGGATTTAGTCAACGGGTACGTCTGGAATGGTTTGAACAGACGGCAAACTTTGTCCTTGCAGGAAATGATAAAGCTTCGGTTTACGACTCATTGGAGGAATTGTTGAAGGACAAAGTTTCAGTTGGAAGTCATGTGGAGCGCAGTGGTCGCGAAAAGACTATTACGATTCTTCTTAAGACATGGCTAACCGCTCCAAGCGAGCTTGAATTATTACGCATTGAAGGCTTGGAACTTCTCAAAAGTATTCCTCGAAGTGAACATCTACCCATCCATTGGGGTATGGTGATGGCCGTCTACCCTTTCTGGTCAAGTGTGGCCACACAAACAGGCCGGCTTCTTAAACTTCAAGACACGGCTGTTGCATCTCAGATTCAGCGACGGATCCGCGAACAATATGGAGATAGGGAGACTGCATCACAC
>JAAZCN010000151.1 GCA_012513245.1 Synergistaceae bacterium
ACCAGCGGAGATCAGGTCCTCAAATCGTTCACGATTGTGTTCGTTTACCTGGGCCGCTGTCCAACCACGTATCTTGTCTAAAGGTTTAACCGAATCCATGGGTACGACCACTTGAGAGAAGATCTGCCATGCATTGGCTGGAAGAACCTCTGAACCGTAATTGCCATTCTTAGCATTGTCATAGCCCGTCGCCGGCGCTATCCTTTTCAACGTCTTAATATCTTCGGGTAGAACAAGCTGGAAGGTTTCGCCAAAATGGAATCGCATCTCGCTTACCCACTGGCTCACCAGCCCCTTCGGAGCAATAACCAAAGTTCGCTTGACCATTCCGCGCAACTTTAGTTCTCGCAAAATGAGTCCTGCCTCTATGGTCTTACCCATCCCGACTTCGTCTGCTAGGAGATAACGCACGCGGTCATTGGCGATGGCACGGGACAATGCCCGTATCTGGTGCGGTAGTGGAATGACGGAGGACTCGATGGGTGCTAGCAGTACGTCCTGGGTCAGGGCGTCAGCCACCCGTGCAGCTGCTGCAACATAAACAATATTATCCGCTGAAGCAGTGCCCGCCCTTTCTAGCGGCTCAAGACGAGTTGCCGGAATGCGGACCACGGAGTCGCGTCCTGGCAGCCAAATTCGACAGGTTGAATCACCCCAGAGCGTCTGGGCTTCGATAACCTGACAGAGCTGCCCGTGGTCCGTGCTGTAGTACCACTCTCCACTATTCAATCTCGTATCTCCTTTTCCACTGACCAAGCGGCTTAGACTGAACCTCTCTCAAAAAAGTATTCATTGTATCCATTCTTCCTTCTTGTCGATCAACCAGCTCTTTCTTTCGTATGCGGCTATGGATGAGAGCGTAGCACTCTGCGTAAAATTTCTTTGCGTCTTGAGAGTAGTTGTTGCGGTAGCCATTGTCGATTTCTAAAAACTTTTTTGTGCAAAAGACTACAAGGTCCGAGAGTTGGACCATCGGATTCTTTTTAGAATCGATAGGATAGCTGAACTCTACAATCCACTTGACACGGTGTGTTTTGGGCCCACCAAACCGTCTCTTTTGCGTCATAAGCTCTATGTCGGTACAAAATTGCTCTTTCACGTCAATTATGAACATTCCACGAGCAGACCGACCAAGGTGCTTCTTCACGAACCAGTTGATGTACGTTATAAGGTAGTCGTATGCTAGAAGATATGGCGTCTTGATGTCATATGGCATCAAAACGTTACAAGAGGCTACACCAAACTTTGCTTTGTCGATTGCATACAGGTGTATATCATGGCTACGGTTTGCCAATAGTTTGAGAAGGTCCTTTACAAGATTGTTCCGGCGGTCTCGTTTATGACTTAAAAATGGCCCCTCTCCATCAGGAGATAGCAGTTCGTTCGTATGCAATTCGAAGTTTTGTGGAATTTCATCATTGAAATATTTTGTAATAATTTTAGCCATTGCCTCTTGCGTAGAGTTCCATCCCTCATCACGCACGCTTATACCACCAAGAACAAAAATCGGTTGCTGCGGATTTACAAGGTCGCGTCCAGTGCAACCAGCTTCATCCAGGTAGTAGAAATGCATGGCTCATTCTTTCCCCGAGCGTGTGAGCGCTTGATCGTACCACATAAGGAGTTTCGGGTCTTCCTGGAGCACGTCCTCGGGAATCTTGTGAGCCACAGTGATGATTGTAGCATAGTCACGTTCCTGCCATGCCTTCTTGAAACCAGCACGTACCGCCTCGATACGAAATACCTTTAACCGCTTCTGGCTGGATGTGTGGTAGTCCTCAAATTCTTTGAGCAGTAACCGATCGCGCATTTTCTCAAGGTCTCCTGCTTTGTTTGGGTCGGGTACATACCAACGATCCTTACCCTTAGCGCGTAGATTTTCGTCGTCTTTGGGCAGGTTGCGCTGGTCCTTGAAGTTCGTCGAAAGATAGCTGTGAATCTGTGTAGGCACTTCATCTTTACCGTCGTAACGTATGAAGTTTTGTTCTAACAATTCAGATAATTCCAGTGGCTTTTCATATTTCTGCCATCCACCAAGTTCTTTAATGAATAGTGGGTGTATATCCTGAAATGATTGAGGCTTGTCTTTAAGCAGTTGACAGAGCCAAGCGATGGCAGAGGATTCATCTGAGATAAAAAGTTTGATTTGTTCCATGCCTCTTGCGGCCATCTTTTTTTTGTCGTATTCGGCCACTTGGTCGGGTAGAAAATACATGCCATCACGATATGAGAATCGCTGAGGCAGGCCTGCCTGAAATTCCGTGCTGTTTAAAAGCACAGGATAGCCTTTGCGGACATAATAAGCTACCATCTGGTCATACAGTATGCGTGGGTCACGTTCGGTAACTACGATCAAGTTTGCGTTAGTTCCTCGTTTGACAACTGGAAGATACTTTAGATGAGTGCGTACGAAATCCCAAACACCTACCTCTGTAGAAGCTTCCTTATGGAAACGCTCTTCAAATCCCTCGTTTGGTTTGTATGCTGAGATAACGAGATCTTGTTTGACTGCTGTTGGACCAATAATTGCGTGTAACCCGCCTCGACCTTTATTAAGTGTAGCAACATTTGCTACGACGAAGCCCACAACTGTCAAAGCTGATTGAATACTGTTCCAGACCGATGCTTTAGTATTGGAAAACTCAACTGTCAACCATCTCCCAGGTTTTAGCGCTTGATAGGCATTAGAGAATGCACTAACCATTAGAGAACGGTATTCATCTAAACCTTTACCCTGGTGTTTATTCTCAATCGCTTCAGGCAGGGAGTTTGTTCTAACACGAAGCCATGCCTCCCAAATAATATTAAGATCTGAATACATGATATTATGCCCAAATGGTGGGTCTAAAAAAATATAATCCAGAGTATTTTCCGGCACCAAAACCCCTGATGCACCGCCCACTTGAACGATAGTTGATAGGTCTGAGCCAAGAGTCAAAGTGTTTTCTTTAATCTTCAAGTCAAAAAAATAAAATGGAGAAATTTCTGCTGGTGTTGAGCTTATATACAAAGTATTCGCCAGAGGACCAACATGTCGTTGGTGTTGAGCAGCATAGCGATTCATTTTATGCAAACGGGTTTGCGAAGATGTAAACCAGACCTTCAAGTAATTCTTCAGCCTGCTATTTTCTATTCTTTCAATTCGATCCAATACAGCAACAATTATAGATAGATTTCGTCTTGTATACATAAGGTGCGTGTATGTAGCTCCAAACACTAACGGTTCTCTAGTTTTAGCACCATCCTTTATTTGTATTGTTGGAAAATCATATTCAATAGAAATTTTATTTATTTTTGCAATTCTTTCAGTATCAAATAGATCTGGTTTTTTCTCGTACCTTTTTTTACCTACCGTGTAGTTAATCAAAACAGGTACTTGTTTAACCATCCTGACTACTCCAGCGATCGAATCATCAAAATATGATTCATATGCTTTTTCAGCATATCTTTTTTTAATTTCTGAAAAGCAGTTGGTACAGTTAAACTTTTCTTTTACTACTGCATTATCCTTATCAACAGCAGCATCCCAGTAAACCACTTCCTCACCACAATTACTGCAGATAAGAACATCTGACCAAACCACATAATTTATTTTCCCAATGGCTTTATTACTTGTATGAACCGTCTCGTACATCCAGCCAAGCTCTTTCTGAACTTCGTTGAGAATTCGTTTAGCTTCTGATTTAAACTCAGCCATATCAACGGGAGTATTGTAATTAGAAGCAATAAATGTAGCTAATGGTGAAAGATCGTTCAGTAATGCTCTGCGCACGCCCAATTTAGAAAACGGATGCCAGAAATCCCTGCCACTTTCATCCGTTTCTTTCTGTAAAATTGTACCGTTCAGCTTCACTTTGTAACCTAGTGACATGACCACTTCGCGGTTGCCACACATCTGTGCAGCCACACCAGTCATACCAGTTCCACAGAAACTATCAAACACGATATCACCCGGTTCGGTGTAATGGAGAATGTACCGCATAATAGCCTTATGTGGCACCTTGGTATGGTAAGAGTGGGCATTGTAGATCGGGTCGTTCTTGCCTTCGCTCACATCCGCGGCAAAGGGCTCGCGGTTGTACGGTTTACTCGGGTCGTAAGGCTTACCGTAATACTTGATAAAGTCGGCAATAAATGGATTGGGGCAGGCTGTATAGTACGGCGGATCGGAGAGCGCCAAGATATCTTCGTCCAAACCAATTGGAAATCCCTCAATCTTACGGAACTCTGGGTCCTTTAGTTTTTCCCGAAGGATGCTGAGGAAATGCTTTCGTCGCTCCTCGTCATTGGAGAACGTCATGCCGAGGCATTTCACAGGACCAGTTTGTTCTGCTTTAGGTTCAAGATTAAAAAGATCACTCTGTTTATTTTCTTCGATTCCGTCTGGCCGCCGTGAGACTCTAGTTTTTTCGCCATTATTCATTGTCGTTGTCCTTTCTATTCCGTTCTCATGGTTATGCCATTACTCCAAAACGATCCTGACCTTATCAGGTTCCTTACCTTTGGTCAGTTTTTCTAAATATTCATCTAATCTTTTTCGAATCTCTGTTGCAGTGGCAGGAGAGCCTCCCGTGAGCAGGGCATCGCGGAGGTCTTCTACCTTGACAGAAACCTTAGTTAGCCCAGATAGTGCCTCTTTTAAAGCATGGATAAAATCTTGGTCCAGGTCCTCCGGCAGGGTACGTCTTTTGATGAGGTTGTCCACCAGCTTGCGTGGTTCGGGTTTGAGCAAGCTCAGGTTCTCCTTAATTGTCAGGTCCTCAAGGTTAGTAAGCAGTGTCTGAGTCCAGTTTTCAACCAGCTTGTCGAGTTCCCCGTCAATAGTATCTAGGATTGTCGCCACTGGAGCTGTGGACAATTCTACAGCCGGTTTGAAGTGGCAGTGCGGGCAAACCGGCGATGCCTCAAGTTCCTGCTCTGTAAGCGAGAAACAGCTTCTTAATCCTGCAAGCCGATTCTGAAAATCTAAGAGGTGTTGTCGTGGCATCAGGTCGATGGTGGCGAGTTTTTGCAGATCCTTGAGTCGCTCGTCGTTAATGAACTGGTCCTTGCGCCTATCCTCGTTCACGCCTAAGCGGGCTTTTGTATGCATGGAAAGGTAGGCAAGCACGTAGGTTTTTTTGAGGTTAGCGAGTTCGCGTTGCGTCTGTTGACGGAACGTTGCAGTACCTCGTTTTACTGGGTCGATAATCTGGGCAAGGGTATCGTCTCGCACAGTTTTCATCTTGTCTATCCATTCATGGTTGTTGAGCAGAACTGCTTCAGCGGTGGATAAATATGAGGCCGTAGATCCTAAGTCGGCTATTAATTCTTCAAGTGATTTTATCTCGGCCAGTGAATTTAGCCCATCTTCGTAGGCAGCTACTTCCTTGGCCTCGTAACGGAAATTCTTGAGTTTGCCTGTAGTAGTGTAGACTTGTAAAGATTCAAGAAAAACCTTAGTTTCGTCTAGTTTGGCACGTAGCTTCATAACTTCGTCCTCAGCTAGCAGATTGCGGCCCCAGAAAAACAACCCGGTCTGCATGCTCTGTTGCACGAGCACTAAGCGCTCTACGATATTAGTTATGGCTTTTTGCAGTTCCTGAACCGGCTCATCCTTATTTTGGGTAACTAATTGGGCTAGTCCCGGTGTAAGTCCGAGCAGTTCAAAAAGAGCTTTGAGAGCCGGCAAATTCCAATCTTTAGGCCGCTCGATATGCTTAAATTGTGAAAGTTCATCAATGTCTGTTCCAGCAAGTTGCTGCAGACTCGTGGCATCGAACTTCTTACCGGGGATGGACAGAACCACTTCCCCGGTATAGACCAGTGCCGCAAGCACAACCACGACCCACTCCGGCTCAAGCCGGAGCAGATCCTTGTCCATGTATTCTATACCGCTGTCATCTTGAATTAGTTCTGAGCGGTTAACCACTTGTCCGTGTCCCTTTTTCATTGCCACTTCTAGAATGTGCTTAGCGTACTTAGATCGATTTGGATCAAGACGTTCTCCATCAAGCAGTTCCAGGGCATCCAGTACTGCAGTACCCTGTCTAGTGCGACTTTGGCCAGCGATGGCACGCAAAGCGTCTTGTGCAGCTTGGGCGCGATTTGTGCCAGTGATAAGCACCGAGAAGACTGGGTATTCGGGAGCTTGGTCCTGAAACTTGGTCCCGAGACAGATACCCGCGATGGTGTTTACAAGATCTCGGAAGTTGATGTGCTCGTTGGAACCAATACCCGAAAGTTCGCGAATAGACTTGCCTTTGGCCCACTCGGTAAGTGGCTTGGTACGTCCTTGGTATGTAACCTCGAAGGCCGTGGTCATGTTTTTTTGGAGCCATTGAACGAGGTCACGTAGAAAGTTCGCCGACTTTGACTCGTATGTGGACTTGGCGTTACCCGAGGCTGTAGATGCTAGGTCTAAGGACGCAGCATAATTTAGAAGCGCAGTGCGGAAATCTTGGTCCGGGTTCTTCAGACGGAGGAAAAGCTCGTCTGATTTTTTTTCATCGCTGAAGTGTGGAGCATCAAAAGGCTGGATAAAATAGAGGTAAAAGTCCCGCGGAGGCACGGCTGTAGAACGCTCGTTGGGCGCACCGAAGAAAAGGTATCCTTGGCGTGCGGCCTTGCGTTCAAGCCATTCGAGTTCATGTTGCCAGATCTTGTAGCCGGTTACATAAGTCTGATCGGTACATTCCATAACTCGCCGGAGCGCCTCGTAATAATAGCGTTCAAGCTGTGAGGAATCAAGGCTTTCTGCCCTTTTTTCGATTAGTGCGTCAAAATCATCTGTCTTCTTGAGGTCTATGTAATACTGACGATTGTCAGGGTTGGACGAGATGAACTGTCCACTCACAGTTTTGTGGATTTCCCGCAGAACTGTCTCCACCTGGGTGAGCAAATCGTCTGCTGGATCGCCGCCCATTTCTTCAATTCCTGGCTGGAAGAGACACAGACCATCGCGAAGTTCCTCCGCCGTCGCACCTAGGGAGGCGTAGATATCACCTGTCGTTAGCCGATGGACAGAGAGAGCGCGAATGAGCCTGGTTGCCATGGGCTTGTAGGCGGGACGAGTGAAGGCTTGCTGGATACGTGATTCAAGTACAAGACTGCAATCTATGACTGCTTTGATGTCAGGGACAGCACGGAAGGACGGGTTCTCACGAAGTGTAGTCCAGTAATCGTCATAGGCTATAACACCGGGTCTGTCATCGGGTACATTCTGGTTAAGCAGCTTCTTCATACCCTGGGACAGAGTCTTAAGCACCTCTCGTTTCTCAACGACGGTAACCCGCTCAAAGGTGTCTATGTAATCGGGGTGCACAGGGAATAGCCTGACAAACTCGTCCATGCGCTCATTCATATGGCCATAGAACTTGGCGAAGGGAGTTAGATATTCCCGAATTTTCACTTGCTGTTCAGCAGTTTTCTTTAGCAAACGCTCAGCCACCACAAACTTGACATCATTGCGAGCGATGAGAATCTGTTCGAAGCGGTCCTTGACCCGGCGGATACTATCGGCAACAAAGGCAAAGCGAGGGCTATCGAAAATGGCTTCCTGAACCCCGGCGATAAATCGGAAGCGAATGTCATTACAGACCTCACCTATTTCACGCAGGAAGTTCAAGTCGAGGATAAGTTCCTGGTCCTTACGCGTCCTCAGGTAATCGAGCAACTCATCCACTACGAGGAGCAGGCCGTGATCAGGAAATTCCTTGTGAAATTCGGCCATCATTTCTTCAAATGCTCGTTTGTTGTTAGGCACTTTGTCCGTTGGTGGGAATGAATACGACACGCCTATGGATGCTAGATGCTCCTCGAGTTCGGCCACCAGGATATCGCGTAAGGACATAGTAGTTGCACCTATCTCAGTTCGGACTACCTTGAAGCGCCCACTGATCTTGTCTACAGCAGTCGCTACTGTCTTATCCTTCAGGTATGTAACTAGATCGCCGTTTTCAGCCAGAGCCGAAATCACGGACATAAGATGCGATTTACCAGTACCGTAGTTACCGACGACCAGTAGGCCCTTGTTGTCCATAGGTTGGTCGAATTGAAGTTGAGGAACCACCAGGCTAACCAGTTTCTCAGCCATTTCCGAGGAGATTACGTAGGTCTGTACAAGCTGTCGTGCAGCAGCTGCCTCATCAGCATTTCGTAGCTGGACCACTGACTCGATTGGTTCAAAATGAATAAGCTCTTCATATTTCATTGTATTTACCCCCATGTTTTTCGTTTCGTGTTTTTATTCAATAATTTCCGGGAACACTACTAAAAAATCTTTTAAGGGATATCTCCTATATTCGGGATGACCGGGAGTTGCATAAATCATGTTTTCTTTGTCGATTGAGCAACTACATGCTGCTACCACGGTTGTATTCCGTGAAACCCCCTGTAAAAGTCTCAATGGGTCCTGTTTGAGTGAAATATCAAAGAGAATCTCTATGTTGTCTAGCAAGACCACATTGGTCGAGTTTGAACAGACGATCTCCGAGAGAAGGCTTGGTAAGCGAAGTGCACGTTGGATTTCGGTGAGATCAAGCATTCTGCGTGACAGTTCAAGGTTAACGTTTAAGAGAGGAGCAGCCGTACGCTCATGAACCTCCTGGAGCGCAG
>JAAZCN010000152.1 GCA_012513245.1 Synergistaceae bacterium
CATCAGAATAAGGGCCGCAAAACCGATCATGGTGGCGATTCCACATGCAGTGACCGAGGTAAATGATTTAATGAGGGCCTTTTTCATAGCATCATGAACAGAGAGCCCATCTTTTCGGATCTCAGAATATCGATACAGGACGAAGCTCCCATAATCCAGAGCTATACCAAGCTGAAGGATGGCGGCCACCCCTTGCGTGATGAAAGATACTTCCCCAAAAATGATGTTGGTCCCCATGTTGATGACGATCGCAACTCCAATGGTGAACATCAGGAGGAATGGTTCAAGCCATGAATCGGTGGTCAGGAACAGAATCGCGAGGATAAAAGGTATAGCAATGAAGAGGATCTTTGTTACATCACTTGCAAGTGTCCCTTTCGAAAAGGTGGAGGAGACGGAGAGTCCCGACATGGCGGCATCTTCACCGGCGATCTCGGCAAGTTCGTTGACTGCAGAAGAGGCTTTTTCGTCGTTGAGGGTTATGCTAAAAAGAGCGGTGCTATTTTTATAATACGCTTCGACCGTTTCTGTGTGGAGGGTCTCAAATGGTACGTTGAGAGAGACGGCGTCATCGAGCCAGGTCACTTCTTCAACACCATCAACAGCAGAAAATAATTTTTTCAGTTCCAGAGCTTCTGGTATCGTAACATCCGGTACCATGATACGTGCATTGGGCACTCCTTTTGTGAACTCCTCATGCATGACATCAAGAGCCATGGTCGAGGGGGCTTCTTTTGGAAGATAATCAATAATATTGTAGTTGACGGAGACCTGCGGTATGAGAATAAGGCAGAGAACGGCGATCAACAGGGTTATGATGAGAATCTGTTTTCTTTTTTGCAGGATGTGTCCGGAAATATCTATCATAAATATAGGAACCGGCCATCCGGTTGTCTGAATATATCCCCTTGATTTTGAGATAAACATCTTGAATTTTAAACAAAATACGACAGGTGTCTAGTTATCTAGTATTTTAATCTTTCATCTTAGGAGAAGAATATATGGCAACCTAACCATACAAGTGTACATACACATGTCGAATGATACAGCTCTTCAGAGTAATATGACCAAAAAAATGCTGGCTGCATCTTTGAAAAAACTGATGAGCGAAAAACCTCTCCACGCGATCACGATAAAAGAGATAGTCGCAAAATGCGGAATCCACCGACAGACATTTTATTATCATTTCGAGGATGTCCGAGACCTTGTTCAATGGATGTATGAGGAGGAGGCATTTGATCTTCTTATGGAAAGCGAAGAGGTTATTTGTTGGCAGGATAAGATTTTGCAGTTGTTTGGTTACATTTCAGAAAATCGTGCGATGTGCGTGTGCACCCTCAACTCAGTGAGCCGCAAGAGCCTGAAGGATTTTTTTAAGGCCGATCTAGAACGGGTGGTCAGGGATGTCATTATGACCTATGGACGCGATCTCCCAAGTTCTGAGGGATATGTGGAATATCTGACCCATTTTTACACAGCATCTTTTGCCGGACTTGTAGAGAGCTGGATCTTGGGGGAGCTCGATCTAACTCCTGAGATGATCATTGCGTATATGGAGAAGACGGCGGCGGATCAACTAAACGGGGCACTTATGAGATATAGAGAAAAAGACGAGACGGGAGATCCATCCATGAAGGCAGATGGACCGAGTGTCTGAGGGGGGGTGAGAAAATGTGGGAATCCTGTGGTGGATCCACATAAAGTGCATTGGTTTTAATTTCTAACGAAAGCCTGCGGCTTTCTTAGCTAAGGTCACTCCAAAGGAGTGACCCGCTTTAGAAATTAAATGTCTTTTGCACGATCTTGATCGCACAGAAGTCGCCGCACATCGTGCACGCGTCGGAGTCAGCCGGCATGCGGGAATTTCTGATGGCGCGTGCCCGCTCAGGATTGATGGAGACGGCATACTGGCGTTCCCAGTCAAGATCGCGACGTGCATGTCCCATCTCAAGATCTGCCTCTCGGGTCTTTGGGAGTTTCACCATATCGCCAACATGGGCGGCAATACGCGAACTCATGACACCCTCATAGACCTCTTCAGGGGTCGGAAGAGCAAGATGCTCGGCAG
>JAAZCN010000153.1 GCA_012513245.1 Synergistaceae bacterium
GGAGGAACAGAGCTAACCTCAATAATCACTGAGACAAGCACGACAGCCCTCGGCCTCAAAGAGGGCACAGAGGTAATAGCTCTCGTAAAAGCACCATGGGTGATACTGGCAACGGATCTTGAAGGCATCAAACTCTCAGCCCGCAACCAGCTCTGTGGAAAAGTCAAAGAGGTAAAGACAGGTTCAGTGAACAGCGAAGTAGTTGTTTCGCTCGACGGGGGAGACGAACTTGTGGCAATAGTTACCTGCGAAAGCGAAAAGAAGCTTGGTCTCGTCCCGGGCAAAAAAGTCACTGCAATAATCAAAGCACCGCATATCATTGTAGGTGTAGCAGAATAATTTAAAAAACAGCTATGCATTAGCTGTTTAAATCTCAACCTAAAACACGGGAGCAATTTGCCCGTGTTTTTTTATGTGCTTCGATACCGAAAGCCCTTGACTGATCTTTGCAAAGGCACCAGAATTACACTTTCAATAATTTACGATAAAGTGATAAATATACAGACTGCAGTAACGTATGGGAGGGCCTAATGGTGGAAAAAGAGGGAAGAAGAAAGATACTCGAGATACTTGAAAAAAACGCCAGACTAAGTGCAAAGGACATCGCGTCAATGTTAGGATACGACGCAGATGAGACGGCTGTTGAAATAAATGCTATGGAAAAAGAGAACATAATATGCGGATACCATACCTTCATAAACTGGGACAAGACAGATGACGACAAGATCTCTGCCCTGATCGAACTGAAAGTCACTCCCCAGAGAGGCAACGGCTTCGATAAGATCGCGGAAAAAATTTATCAGTTTCCGGAGGTAGAGTCTCTTTATCTTATGTCCGGCGGTTACGATTTTACAGTCATACTGAAAAAAGCCACCATGAAGGAGATAGCTTTCTTCGTATCATCCAAGCTTGCAGTTTTAGATGAGGTACAGAGCACTGCCACACACATAGTTCTTGTAAGGTACAAGGACCACGGCACTTGCTTCACAGAACCTCACAAGGATCTGAGGATGGTTATAACCCCGTGAGAGACTTTATCTGTAAAAAAATTAAAAAAATAAAGCCCTCAGGCATACGCAGGCTGTTTGACATAGCCAACGAGATACCTGACGTGATATCCCTCGGAGTGGGCGAACCTGACTTCGATACCCCTTGGCACGTCAGGGAAGAAGGTATGTACTCACTTCAGAAGGGTCGCACATTTTACACCTCTAATGCCGGTCTGCCTGAGCTGAGGGAAGAGATCTGCAAAAATATCAAAAGAAAATACGGACTCGATTACGACAGCAAAAACGAGGTAGTTGTAACGATCGGCGGAAGCGAGGCAATAGACATCGCCCTTAGATCCATTCTGGATCCCGGGGACGAGGTCATCTGCCCCGAACCCTGCTTCGTATCATACCAGCCATGTATACTGCTCTCTGACGGAGTGCCTGTGCCGATACCACTCAGCGCCGAGACTGAATTCCGCCTGACTCCGGACAAACTTGAAGCAACCATAACAGAGAAGACCAAGGCGCTTCTTATGTCGTTTCCAAGCAACCCTACCGGAGCCATAATGGAACGGAAAGATCTTGAAAAGATCGCTGAAGTTGTACGCCGTCATGACCTTATAGTAATAACGGACGAAATATACAGCGAACTTTCCTACAAGGAAGCTCACGTCAGCATAGCCAACATGCCGGGTATGCAGGAACGCACGATACTCATCAACGGATTTTCAAAAGCCTATGCCATGACCGGGTGGCGACTGGGGTATGCGCTGGCCCCGGCCCATATAATGGAATACATGCTGAAGATCCACCAGTTCACTATAATGTCCGCCCCTACAGTCAGCCAGTATGCTGCTGTAGCCGCACTGCGGGACGGAGACAAAGATATAGAGACCATGAAAAGATCATACGATCAGAGGAGACGTTTTCTCATGGAGGCGTTCAGGGAGATGGGACTGCCCTGCTTTGAACCATACGGAGCATTCTACGTCTTCCCCGATATCTCTGAGTTCGGCATGACCTCGGAAGATTTCTGCACTGCTCTTTTGACGGCCGAAAACGTTGCTGTCGTACCCGGATCGGCCTTCGGTGAGTGCGGAGACAGACATGTAAGGATATCCTACGCTTATTCTGTCGATAAACTGAAAGAAGCCACGAAAAGGATCGCACGTTTTATTGAAAACCTAAGGCAAAAAGGCCGCTTATAAGCGGCCTTTAGACTAACATTATTAAGAATCAAGCAGACCTTACTGTTCAAGCATATATATTGTCCACTTCAGAGAGGCTGCTTTCCTTGCCAATTTGAGATCGCCCTTGAAATAAAGGCCTTTTAACTGCTTACCTTCACCGGGAGCCAGCATGATCTCCTCGATAAAAATATCACCGATCTCTTTTCTGTTCTCTCCTACAAAGCTGCAGGAAGCTGAAAATTTTACCGATGATTCGCCTCTGTTTACGATCGTGATGTTTACCCCTTCTGATGTCACCTTGAGCCCTCGGTATTCTACGGGAGCTCCGTTGGGTATCTGCCCCTTTGAGCTGAAAACAGCAAAGGCCGGCATGGCGAATATCAGTATCAATATTATAGATATGGCTATTCTTTTCAATCCGGGCAACCTCGCTTTCTTTTCTGAATGTTTAAATTTTATCATATCAGTCTGCTTGATATCAGTTTCTTTACTATAGTGCATATCAGCAAAAAAACCTGTATCAGTTAAAGAGAGTATCGTATCATTAAGACGATGAGCGGCCTCCCGTAAAGGAAGCCGCCCGATATAAAGACTGGCGGAGAGCAGAGGATTCGAACCTCTGGGGCTGTGACACCCAACTGATTTCAAGTCAGTCACCATCGACCACTCGGACAGCTCTCCGTACAACGTTAACATTATAGCGGCCTTTTCATTTCAGGCAAGTCTTTAAGCAAAATATTTTTGGAGGATGACCATGTCAGAGCAAAAAATGTCTTTTCGCGTAACAGGGATGACCTGTACGACCTGTTCTAAAATAGTTGAAAGAGCGCTCTCGAAAGTAGAGGGTGTATCTTACGCTTCTGTAAACCTCGCAACAGAGAGCGTCTTTGTAGCTGCTGACGGATCTGTCACATTTGAGATGCTTGAAAGTGCCGTTGAAAAAAGCGGGTACAAGATACTTAAAGAAGCGCCCGCAGACATTGACGACATAAAATACCGCGAGGCCAGAAAAGACCTCTTCTTCATACTTCTTCTCGGTGTGCCAATGTCAGTGCTGATGTTCATGCACATGGCCATGGGGATCCACTATCAATGGTACGGGATAATGGAGATAGTTGCCGGAGGGATAGCTATTTTCTGGGGCGGACGAAAGACGCTCCGCGGGGCTTGGATAGCAGTCGCACATGCCCACACGAACATGGATACGCTAATAGCCATCAGTGCCATCGCTTCATGGGTGACAGCTCTAATGAACTATTCAGGCCTTGATATCCCCTCCTTCGGGACTATTGGAGTGATGATACTGATGCTCCACCTCACAGGCAGGTATATTGAGTCCCATCTGAGAGACAAGGCAGCAAAACAGATAAAGGCTCTTATGACCCTTCAGCCACGGGAAGCCCGTGTTGTATCTGACGGCAAAACTCTCATGGTCCCAATAGAAGCAGTAAAACCTGACACAATGATCCAAGTAAACCCCGGGGAGAGGATCCCTCTTGACGGGCTGGTCGAGGAAGGGCTTTCCGGAGTTGATGAATCCCTTCTGACAGGCGAATCCCTGCCTGTCGCCAAGGACATAGGGTCTGATGTCACAGGGGGAGCTATGAATCTCTCAGGCGTACTTCTGATCCGGACAACAAAAGTAGGAGAGGACACATTCCTCTCAAAAATGTTGGACCTGGTACGGGAAGCTCAGGGTAGCAAAGTTCCTCTTCAGGATCTTGCAGACCGGATAACTCTCAAATTCGTCCCGACTGTAATTTTGCTTGCTCTGAGCAGCGCTTTAATGTGGTTTTTCTATTTTGACAGACTTTCTGTCTACGTGGCGCCTCTGGCTGCATTTCTCCCGTGGCCTACGGCATTCAGCTCCGCAGTGTCCGCAGCTGCATATTCCTTCGTGGCAACTCTGGTCATAGCATGCCCCTGCGCACTTGGACTTGCGACCCCGCTTGCACTTGTAGTCAGCACCGGCGAAGCTTCAAAGAACGGACTTTTGATCAGGAATGCAGAAGCCATACAGACCTTGCACGAAGTGGATCATGCCATCCTCGACAAGACAGGCACACTGACATTGGGAGAACCTAAAGTTCTTGAATGGGAGCTGGAAGATGAGGCCATACCCTTCGCCTTCGCACTCGAATCCAATTCAGGCCACCCTGTAGCCAAAGCTGTCGTCAGAATTCTGGGTACACATGACTACGATAAACCGAAAAGCGTTGAAGAGATACCCGGAGAGGGTGTCACAGGAATATGGGGAGATACGGAATGGTTCGTGGGCAGACCTCTCAACAGATCAAAATGGACAGCCAGATCTGCTCTTGCACGATCTCTCGTTGAAGTGAGAAAAAATGGTGTTCCGGTAGGCTTTTTTGCCATCTCTGACCCTATTAGGGAAGATTCAAAAGAGGCAGTCTCAGCCCTCGCTAAACTTGGCATAACCACCATGATGGCGACCGGAGACGGTATGGAGGCAGCATTGGAAATAGCCGGACAGGCAGGAATAGAAGACATCAGATGGGAAGTCCATCCTGAAGATAAACTTTCAATAGTCAGGGAAGCCCAGAGCAAGGGCAAGAAAGTCCTTATGGCAGGAGACGGGATAAACGATGCCGCAGCTCTTAAAGGTGCCCATGTCGGCGTCGCAATGGGCGGAGGTATGGATCTTGCCGTTGACAGCGCAGACATAGTGATCCTGAAGGGCGGGATCTCAAAAATAGTATCGGCTGTTAAAATATCTGATAAGACATGGCAGGTAATTCGCCAGAATCTTTTTGGTGCATTTTTCTATAACATCATTGCCATCCCTCTCGCAATGTTGGGGCTGCTCCATCCGCTCGTCGCGGAGCTGGCGATGGCGGCAAGCTCTATAACAGTTATTTTGAACTCGCTTCGAATTTCAGGCTCTGCTGATAAATAAAAGGAGGAGATAAAAATGAAAAAATTTACACTTTTAGTTCCGGAAATGACGTGCAGCCATTGCGAAAAACGCATCCGTGATGCTGTTACATCTCTTGGTGGAAACGTAATATTACTTGATCTGGTAACAAAGATCGTGGTAGCAGAGGCAGATGTTTCAGAAGAAGTACTCATCAAAGCTATAGACGACGCAGGGTATGAGGCGCAAATAAAAAATTAATAGTAGTATAATATTAAATAAGGGGGAATCAAAATGAAAAAGACCTTGATATATACCATTACAGCGCTATTGATACTGGTCTCGGCAAGTATATCCTTTGCACACCCCCCCAAAAATGTAAATGCAGTTTGGGACAAGGCGACTGAGACTTTGACCGTAACAACCGAGCACAGTGTCAACGATCCTGTTAAACATTACATCCTCACTCTTACAGTATTTGAGGGCAATAAGCAGCTGCTTCTCAAACAGTATGACAAACAGGGATCCCCTGGCGGTTTCAGTGACAGCGTTATTTTAAAGGGACTAAAAACAGGTTCGGTAGTACGTGTGCAGCTTTTATGCAACATTATGGGCTCGATAGAATCTGAAGTAACGATCCCATAGCCCTTGAGGATCCCACAGTTAAAAAGCAAAAAAAGAGGGAAGCCTGTCTGAGACAGGCTTCCCTCTTTAATATCCTAAAGCGATCAATAAGAAAAATAACGGGTCAACTGTCGGTCATCTTTCCGTCAGGCCAGAAGAATTTCGTGGCCGGTCTGTCGCCGGGAGCTACAGGAAATATCTTTTTGCCTTCCCAGAGTACCGAACTACTGCCTGGTTTTCCGATCCTGACTCTTATCGGCAGATCTGAGCCAACCTCATACTCCTTATATTCCTCGGGCTTCATGGTTCCCTCAAATAGTATTTTCCCGCCCTGACTTATCTTTGTCCATACATACGCATTTTCAGCTGTCACTCTTACTGATCTTGGACGGTCATCCTGTTTAGATGCTCCGGTCTGTGGCTCCGGGCCTTTAGCCTCTGCAGCTGGTTCACTTCCCTGCTGCTGAGGTTTGCCATCCATCCATGAGAGATCTACCTGCTCGTCTTTGCTGACAACATCACCCGATACCAAGGGTATCGCTTCGTCCGCCGAAAGCGGCTCTTCCGGCTCCTCTTCCCTGACGGTACCGGCCGTCCCTCCGTCTATGGGGCTTGTTGCAGAAGTTGTAATGTCACCCCTGTACTGCCAGGTTATCCACACTGCAGCTCCAAGTGACAAGGCTATCAAAAGATAGAGCCACAAAAAGGATCTTGGCTTAAATATCTTAGGAGAGTCACTGTAATTCGTTTCGTCTCCGTCAGAGGTCGGCAGTGCTTCAGCTTTACGGTTTTTGGTGATGACATCGTAACTTTTCCATATATCAGGAGCGCTTAGGTAATTACAATACTGTCGGATAAAACTCCTGACATAGGGGCCTCTTGGCAAGTGATCGAGATCCCCCTCTTCAATGGCAGCCAGGTAGTGTTTCTGTATTTTGGTCTCGCCGGAAATATCTGCAATTGAAAGTCCCTGGGCTTCCCTAATTTTCTTAAGACGGGCCCCCAGTTCATTTATTTGGATTTGGTTTTTTTGTTCTTCATTATAAGTTTCTTTTTTTTCCAACCTGCCGCCCCCTTTCTGCATTTACGCGCATCTCTCTTATCACTGCCGCCGGATCGGGCTTACCAAAGATAGCGCTTCCTGCGACCAGCACATCACACCCGTGCCTGACTGCAAGTTCGGTGTTGTCAGGACCGATCCCGCCGTCCATCTGGATAAGATAGTCGCCTTCGTTTGCCCTGCGCCATTCTGCCAAAGCAGATACTTTCTTTAATGTTTCAGGTATAAATGACTGTCCCCCGTATCCCGGGTTTACTGACATTACCAGAACCAGGTCCACCATATGGAGGACAGGATAGAGAATTTCTGCAGGTGTTCCGGGGTTGATGGAAACGCCGCACGGGACTCCTTCATTCCTTATAGTCTGCAGGACCCTGTGTATATGTGGGGTCGCTTCCGCATGAACAGTTAGCACGGAAGGCCTCTCTGCAAGGAACATCCCAGTAAAGGCCTCGGGGGGCTCAACCATTATATGGACATCTATGAATTTATCAGGGTATTTATTTCTCAGTGCTTTTAAAAGAGAGGGCCCGTATGAAAGGTTCGGCACAAAATGTCCGTCCATTATGTCCAGATGGAGCCATTCAGCCTCTTCCACTATTTTATCGATGTCCCTCTCCATGTTGAGGACATCCGCAGAAAGCAGTGAGGGCGAAATGATCACGCTCCTGCCTTCCATCTCTTTTATCAGTTGAAACGATCCTGCCATACGAAGTCACCTCCCAGATAGATGGTAACATTAGCCTGTCCGATGAAAGGAATATTCATTGAGATATACTCGCTGCCATTTGCCATGACATCCTTTACTACTTTAGTACCCGTATCATCTGTAAGCTCTATCTTCAGAGAGAGCGGTTTAGTAAGAGGAGGGACCTGGTATCTCAGTTTCGCTGTTTTTTTAGCCACGGCAGGTAAAGGTTTTTCCGGCTGAGGAGCTTTAACAGCCTCTGTTTCGTTTTTGACTTCCTCTTTTTTGGGTTCCTTTGACGGATCCGCTGCAGGCTTTTCAGGCAGCTTAGTCGGGATATCCGAAGGTTCGCTGTTTTGTATCACAACTGTCTTGACGACAGCGGCCTTCTGAGGATCCTGTTCATCGGCGGGCGGTGTTTCAGTGGAGGCCTCACCCGGTTTTAAAGCTCTTGCTGTCGTGAGGTTTATCAGCGTTCCGGCAGGGACGTTAGCTCCGTTCTTGGGATTGGTTCTAAGTACCGTACCTGCAGGGACCTCTGCTGAAGGAGTCTCTGTCTTGCTTCCAACTGTGAGTCCTATCTGTTCGAGCACCTGGGACACCACATCGACTTCCTGGCCCTTTAGGTCGGGTACGCTTACAAATGCACCGCCGCTGCTCCCGCCTGAACTGACAAGAAGGCTGACCATGCAGTTCGCCGCGACCTGCTGGGGCGCAGCAGGGTTCTGAGCTATTATCGATCCGGCGGGTTTAAGTTTATCTGTGACCCTTGTTATTTTATCCACTTTAAAACCTGCTTCGCTTAATCTTTTTACGCCTTCCTCAAATTTCAATCCCCTTACATCCGGGACAGGAAGTATGGACCCACCTTTGCTGACCCTTACAATGACTACTTTTCCCTTTGATACTTTTTCACCTGCGGGGAGGTTCTGTGAGATCACCGTGTCTGCCTTTTCAGGCGAATCGACCTGATCAACTTTGGCAAGAAGACTTTCTTTCTGAAGTGCTTCTACTGCATCTACGAGCTGCTGACCTACCATGTTTGGCACGGTGGCAATTTTGTCCTCTATAAAAACTGTCTTTATCCCGAAATATGCACTGGTCATGATCACGATAAATGCTATTACCATACCCCAGCGATGAACTTTACCCATAAAAACGTTCCCCTTCCCCTCTATTTACGCTTTACAAGAAGCGCCAGATAGAAACCGTCGATCCATGGAAGACCGGGCCAGATCACAGTGCCGTACGGTTTGCCCTTTGACATGAGCTTATGGCTTCTTTCCACAGGAACTTCAGTAAGCTCAGGGTGCTGAGCCATTACCGCAGCAACTACCTTCTCATTCTCTTCTCTGAACATGCTACATGTGCTGTATGCCACAACGCCTCCCGGGGCAACGAGAGATACGGCCCTGTCAAGGAGTCTTTTCTGAAGATCAGCCGTATCCAAAACCATATCGGGAGTTATCCTCCATTTACTGTCAGGATGCCTTCCCCAGGTCCCGCTTCCGGTACATGGAGCATCCAGGAGTATCGCCTTTGGCTCTGTTTTCGGTTCAAGACTGAGGGAATCCCCACAGTAAAAACTGACTCTATCTCCGATGGACATTCTTATCATTTCGTACTCGGCGGACTTTATCCTGCCCTCTGATATATCCCATGCCTCTATTTTTGCTTCCGGCATCATATCTGCAAGCTGACCTGTCTTGATGCCCCGTCCACAACACATGTCAAGCAGAGGTTCACCCTTCCAGCGCCTTAAAAATGCCTCAGCAACAAACATTGATGACTCACTCTGCGGTGTTACCCTGCCCTCTGAAAATCCGGGGATCTCAGGCGGGTAAGGATTCGCAGGGGTGCGGATCGACCTCTTAAGAAAGGGAGATGCCCAGGCTTTTTTACCTGTGGCCCTGTACTCCTGTAGCCATTCTTCTCTATCTATCCCGTTTGAGAGCCTGAGAGAGAGATATGTCCTCATTCCGCCTAACTTTACAAGATGCTTTGCTTCCGATATCGACATGTCCTTGGACCACTGAGCAGCCGCCCATCCGGGGATCCCCCAGTAAAGGGCGTGGTCCCTGAGCGCACTGCTTTTTTTCAGCTCTGCAAGGTATGGCTTAACTTCATCTGCCACTGTGTGGAGGACTGCATTGACAAGTCCGATATCGTGATCCTCACCCTTTGATTTTATTGACTGTACAAGGCCGTTGATGAGAACAGGAAGTGCGAAATATTTAAGTTCAACGATCCCTGCTATTCCAATGATAAGGGCGTTGTGCGTAAGTGCCGACATGTCTTTTGTACTGCGTCTGCAGTATTTCATCAGCAGATGCTTCCAGAGCCCCTCTCTTCTAAGTGAACAGTAAACAAGGGTCGCAGCAAGCACCCTGTCAGAAGGAGCAATGTCCGTGTATAACTTCCTGAGCGCTTCAGATGCGAAGGCACCTTCGTTCACTTCGCCATATACCTGGAGTGCCGCTTCAATACCTCTCATCGGAGCTGATCACCTCTGTGCGCGGAATACCGCTTTTTTCATGGAACGCTTTAAATATAACAAAAAAGGAGGCAGCCATATGCCACCTCCTAACATTTTACACTATTTTCCTAGTCTCTGCGCATTCCTCTGAGAGCCAGCAGCCTGACGAGCTGAAGTACAGTCATCACAAGAGCAGCCACATAAGTCAACGCAGCCGCGTCAAGAACAGCTTTAGCTCCGCCCACTTCATTCCCTGCAAGAAGGCCTGTCTCTGAAAGAAGCTTGAGGGCCCTGGCGCTTGCATCGAACTCCACGGGAAGGGTCACAAGGTGAAATACAAGGACTCCGCAGAAGAGCAGTATCCCAATGTTGAGCAGTGGCGTGCTGCCCATTATCAGCCCTATGAAGAAAAGGGGCATGGACATCATTGAACCGATATTAACAACGGGGACTATCGAATTTCTGACGCGAAGAAAAGTATAGCCCTCTTTGTCCTGGATCGCATGTCCTACCTCATGTGCTGCAACACCTATCGCGGCGATGCTTGAATTCCCCGCCACTGTCTCTGAAAGGCGAAGCACTTTGTTCCTTGGGTCATAGTGGTCTGTAAGATGGCCATGTATACTCTCCACTCTAACATTACCAAGTCCAAATTTATCTAAAAGGGTTCTGGATACCTGGTCAGCGGTCACACCGCTCTTAGCCCTGACTTCACTGTATTTTGAAAAAGCTCTCTTTACTTTAAACTGAGCCCAGAGTGAAAATAACATCGCCGGGATCAAAAGGACTATTGTCGAATCTAAATACGGGAACATCATTTACAACACCTCCGTTGAATAAACTATATTAGTCTATATTAGTCAGACTAATTGTGTCTTCCGTAAAATCCCGCAATCTCCTCCACTACCCTCTCCTGCTCTTCAGGCAGGAGTTCCGGGAAAATCGGAAGCGCAAGAACAGAGTCTGTCAGCATTTCTGAAACGGGGAAGTCCCCCTCTTTATATCCAAGGTATGAGAAACAGTGCTGGAGGTGGAGGGGCAGCGGGTAGTAGACTCTTGTTGCGACACCGCACTCTTCGAGATATGCCTGGAGCTCATCTCTTCTTTCCGCCTTCACTACATACTGGTGATATACATGCCTGTTGCCGTCCTCTTCCACAGGGGGCGTCACCTTGTCAAGAAGCCCCTTTTCTTTGAAGAGGATCATGTATCTTTCTGCCACTATCCTGCGTTCTTCGTTCCACTCCTCAAGATGGCGGAGCCTCACTCTGAGTATAGCTGCCTGGACAGCATCAAGACGGCTGTTTATTCCAACTTCATCGTGGAAATATGTTTTGCCCGAACCGTGTACCCTCAGGCTCTTTATGCGGTCTGTGCCTTCCATGCCGTGGGGTATGGAGACCATGCCGCCGTCACCGTAGCAACCAAGGTTTTTAGTCGGGAAGAATGAGAAGCATCCCAAATCTCCTATAGACCCCGCCCTGCAGATCTTCTTGTCAATTATCCTGTGAGCTCCTATTGCCTGGGCACAGTCCTCTATAAGGGCTATTCCTTTTTGTCTGAGTTCGTCCTTTATAAGTTCCAGCTTGCATATCTGTCCAAAAAGATGTACCGGGAGGACTGCTTTTGTCCTGGGTGTTATCTTTTCCATAACGGACTCCATGGAGAGATTGTAAGTGTCAGGGTCAACATCAGCGAAAACAGGTTTTGCACCGTTTCTTGTTATACAACTTGCCGTGGCAAAGAAGGTGAAAGGAGTAGTTATGACCTCGTCCCCCTCTTTGAGGTCCAACGACATTATAGCCAGCACCAAAGCGTCCGTACCTGATGCGCATCCTATCGCGCTTTCAACATCCAGATACGCGGCTATCTCCCTTTCCAGGCATTCAACTTCAGGGCCCAGAATGAAGTGCTGTGTCTCAAGTACTCTATCCAGGGCAACTTTGACCTCTTCTTTCACCCTGTTGTAATTTCTTGTTAGATCAAAGGACGGTATTTTTTTCTGTCCTGTCATAACCCAATTCCTCCCTATGTTGAAAATGCTTTATTCTGCTGAGCAAGACCATTTATGTTTGCCAAAATATTTCTTCTTTCGTGAGGTTTTTCAAGTACCGCATGAGAGTGACGGAGGTGGTCCCTCATTAATCTGTCCGCGGACTTCTCGTCACCGGACATGATCGACGCCAATATTCTTTTGTGTTCCTCTGTGCTGTAGTTTTTTTCCTCTGTGAATGGATCGTAGAAAAGAATATATACATTTGTTCGAAGGATTATATTTTCAACGTATTCAATAAGGACGATGTTTTTGCTTGCGTCAGCTATAAGCCTGTGAAAATTATTGTTTGCTTCAAGGCTTGCCTCTATGTCCCGGGCAAGGAAGGCTGATCCCTCATGTTTAAGTACTTCTTCGAATCGTTCCGCCGTTCGCCTGTCGATGCCCTTCCTGCAGGCAAGCTGGACGCTCAGGGCCTCAAGGTATTCCCGTACATCGTAAGCTCCCTCTACCTCAGCTGCGCTTGGAGCAGCGACCCTTGCACCGCTGTTGGGGATGATCTTTACAAGTCCCTCGCTTCCAAGACGTCTCAGGGCCTCCCTTACAGGAGTCCGGCTGACACCCATCTCATTGGAGATCCTAACTTCGGGAAGCCTTTCCCCGGGTTTTAGCTGTTTGTTTACGATCCTGGCCCGAAGTTGAAGGTACACGAAATCTGATGAAGTATTGTAGATTGAATGATGTATCACTAATTTTCCCCCTGAAACCTCTATCTTCAAAATGAAACACTATTCCTTAGCTCAACAACTTCTCATCTTAGCATATATTTATATGATGGCAAGTTTGACATAAATCGCTTAATGAATAGAATTGTCCCATGTGGAAACGACTTTTGGTCCTTTTTCTTTCATTCGGAACGATAATTGCCTTTGGCTATGCCCTGGGCGGCCTTGGAGGCTATATTTTTGATCGGGGCAAACCACTTGTGATAGCCGCCGGTCTTGGCGGAGGCATCATTTCAGCTCTGCTTGCCCTCAAAATATGGAGGATATACCTTGACGACCTGGAAGAAGAGGAAGAGGAAGAAAAGACCGGGCTGAAATCTGAAAAGGACTGTCCGGAAGATCCACCTCAGCTTACTGACGAAAAATAGTTGTAAACCTTCCCTGCTATCTTTGATGCCGCACCCCTTTCAAGAACAATATCCGAGTATCCCTTCACTATCTCGATCAATCTTTCCGGATCAGATATAAGTTCTTCAACAAGCCCCGCCACCATTGACGGCGTCATCACTCCCCTGTGTTCCGGCACGGTCTCCTTCCCTGTCATTCTGTTGGGAAGTGAAGCATATTTAAGTCTGCCGCTATACCAGTAGACCAGTTTTTTCTTGAGTCTTCTCGCGCCGGGAACAGACATCGGGATCATCCCGGGTATCCCGTCAAGTGGGATGTTCTCAACCTGGTTCAAAGGGACCACTGTAAGGAGAGGAACACAGAGCGACGTGATCTGCAGGTTGTTTGTGCCGGGAAAAGCAACGGCCAGTCTGGAGGCTTTAATAGCCTCAAAATTGTTGTCGCGTATAAGCCTTATTCTCCCCGGCCCATCCCATAATATTTCCTCCGCAACTGACTCTCCCCTCCAAGTCAGCCCCGCATCACCAAGACCTTCGATAAGCAGATTCTCATCTACGGTTGGTGCCACGGGCAAAAAAGCATGGTAGTTGGGGTGTTTTCTCAAAAATTCCATCGCAGCGCACGAAAAAAAGGGGAATCCTTCCCGATATTCAAAGGGTCTGCTGCCCGGCAAAAAAGAGACCGCTTCTTCTCCATCGGAAAGGCCCATGATCCTCCTTGCCTCATCCGGATCTTCACATTTCGGTGCGCTGTCAAATATCAGGTTCCCGACCCTGGTCATCCGATCTCTTTTGACTCCCTGGGCAACGAATCTTTTTTCAGCGGCTGCATCCGGCACAAAATAATGATCGACTCGTGATTTCCATCTCGGTCTTGCCGTATATATCATCCACACACATCTTAGTTTCGCCGAAAGTATGGCACCGAAGAAAGGATCTCCTCCAAGCTGCAGGACCAGCTTTTTTGTCCCCTTAATCACTCCGGAAGTTTTCCATAACTCTTTAAAAGTACAAACTGAGTCTATTCCTTCGATCTCTTTTCCGAACTCTGCCTCCATTCCGCTCGCGTACTGACAGGGCAGGACAACAAGAGAGACCTTCGCAGGGAAGCTTTTTGAAGCAAGCTCCAGAACGACGGGCCTGACCCATCCGGAGATTTCTCCGGGCGAATTCGTCATAATATAAAGTTCATCCATTTTTACAATACCACTCTTTCCACTTTCAATGTCACGAAGAAACATTGAGCAATGAGATGGTATAATTATAAGGTTAAAAATTACAGATTGGGGACCTGGTCATTGTTTATTCCTCTTGAGGGCGAAAACATTATATGCCTTGCAAACACTGTAGCCATCTACAGAACAGGAAATGGGACAGAGATACTCAAAAGAGACGGATCTGTCATCAAAACCGGGTTTACCCCGCCTACCCTAAAAAAGCGGAAGCTTGATTTCCTCGACAAAAGGACGATCAATGGAAGGAGTTCATCAATAAATGGATAATATGTGCATTCCCAACAACTCAATGCTGACAAATGGTTCCGATTACTCAGCAAAGGATATTCAAGTGCTTGAAGGTCTCGTGGCCGTAAGAAAACGACCCGCGATGTATATCGGTGATCAGGGGACACGAGGTTTGCACCACCTGGTATATGAGGTAGTAGACAATTCGATAGACGAATCCCTTGCGGGTTCCTGCGACACTATCAGCGTAACGATAAACGAAGACGGAAGCGTGACAGTAGTCGACAACGGCCGTGGAATACCAACAGAAGCTCACGAGTCAGGAAAATCGGCAGCAGAAGTGGTAATGACCATATTGCACGCCGGCGGCAAGTTCGACAAAAGCGCATACCAGGTCTCAGGCGGACTCCATGGAGTAGGGGTATCAGTAGTCAACGCCCTTTCCGAATGGCTCGAACTAACCATCTGGAGGGACGGCAAGGAACATCATCAGCGCTATGAGCGGGGATTTCCGATGATGCCTCTTTGCATCATGGGTGATACCGACATGAGAGGCACACGTGTCCAATTCATGCCGGACGAAGAAATTTTTTCCTCAATTGAATTCCAGGCAGATGTTCTTAAATCAAGGCTGCGTGAACTTGCATTCCTGAACTCGCATTTAACTATCGACTTCGCCGACAAAAGGCCCGAGAAACCACAGGAACGCACTTACAACTATCCCGGTGGGATATCTTCCTTTGTCGGGTACCTTAACAAAGGAAAAGAGGTCCTTTTTAAAGAACCTATCGTAATATTCGGGGATAAAGATAAAACAGAGATAGAGGTCGCCATACAGTACAACGACACCTATATGGAGCGGCTCTATGGTTTTGTAAACCTTATAAATACGATCGAGGGCGGAACACACGTCGCCGGATTCAGGACAGCTCTTACACGGGCAGTAAACGACGAGGCAAGAAAATTAAAAATACTCAAAGAAAAAGACGCAAACCTTACCGGGGACGACCTGAAGGAAGGCCTTACGGCTGTAATATCTGTAAAAGTCATGGAACCGCAGTTCGAAGGCCAGACAAAGACCAAACTGGGCAACAGTGACGTAAAAGGGATCGTTGACTCGCTCGTCTACGAAGGTCTTAAAGACGTCCTCGAAGAAAGACCGGAAATACTTAAACCCATAGTGGAGAGCGCACTGAGAGCAAGGCAGGCAAGAGAGGCAGCCAAAAAGGCAAGAGATCTAGTACGGAGAAAGTCTGTCATGAACGGGCTGACCCTGCCCGGCAAACTTTCAGACTGTTCCAACAGAAATGCGGCCGACTGCGAGTTGTATATAGTTGAAGGAGACAGCGCCGGAGGCAGTGCCAAACAGGGAAGAAACCGTGAGTTCCAGGCCATTCTCCCCCTCAGAGGAAAGATCCTGAATGTTGAAAAGGCCCGTCTGGAAAAGATACTGGGAAGCGAGACCATAAGAAATATAATACTCGCCCTGGGTGCCGGGGTCGGTGACGACTTCAACGAGGAGAAGCTCCGCTACCACAAAATATTCATAATGGCCGACGCCGATATTGACGGAGCCCATATCCGAACCCTTCTGCTCACATTTTTCTTCAGGTACATGCCGCAGGTAATCGACAAAGGTTATCTGTATGTTGCACAGCCACCTCTTTACAGGGTACAGGTCGGTAAAGAGATCTCCTACTGCTTCTCAGAAAAAGACATGAAAAATATTCAGGCTGCCGCTGCAGGGAAAAAAATTGATATCCAGCGTTACAAAGGACTTGGCGAAATGAACGCAGAACAGCTCTGGGATACCACCATGAATCCTGAAAACAGGATCGTCAACAGAGTGGAAGTACAGGATATGGTAGAAGCGGATGAGCTCTTTGGAATACTTATGGGCGACAACGTTGAACCACGAAGGAAATTCATCGAAGCTCACGCCCGGGAAGTCAAAAACCTTGATATATAAAAGATCCAACATTCCCGCCGTCTTTCCCGAGTGGTTCAATCGGGGATCGAGTGGCTCTAAATTTACGCTATGACAGTGTTAAAAACTTTAAAACCCAGACCTGGATCCCCGCTCAAAAACATGCGGGGATGACGGATAAGGACAGATTCTAACGACTGTTTGACAACCTTTGACTATAGTTTGACCGCATTTACAACTGCTCAGCAACCGCTCAGCCATTGCTCAGCAACTGCTCAGCAAAAGTTTTATAGACTATAGTTTGACCGCATTTACAATTGTTCTGTCGGGGATGACAAGGAGGCACGTTTTTGAGGTTTAACAATTGATTTGCAATTGATTCGCAACTGACTCCCCGACCGACTCCCCCGGCGGATGTTCTTCCCGGCAGCTTCAATCACATATTTTTGGGTTATAGTATCAATGTTCTGTCTAATGAAATTTTTACATAAGGATGAAATATATTTATGAAAATTATTGAGGTTTCTCTACGAAGACCTGTCACGGTCCTCATCTGCACAATAGCTCTGGTAGTATTCGGCACTTATTCATACATGAATATGGGCGTAGAACGAATGCCTAACGTTGAATTCCCCATCGTTGTCGTCAGGACGATAATGGAGGGCGCCAGCCCTGCGATAATCGACAACGATGTTACAGACGTCCTCGAAGCACGGATAAACACTATAGAGGGCATCAAAAATATGAGTTCCAGCAGCTATGAGGGACGCTCTATCATAGTCATAGAATTCGACCTGGACAGGAACGTGGACGATGCCGCAGCTGACGTGCGGGGCAAAGTCAGCATGGCCGCCGGTCGTCTTCCTGATGACGCTGATACCCCGCAGGTAGATAAATATGATCCGGCTGACAGGCCGATAATGAACGTGGCAGTCAAAAACGATGGCAGTACGGACATGAAGACGCTTGCACGATACGTCGACAAGGTGGTAACGGAACGCCTGCAGACAGTTAAAGGCGTCGGCGGTGTCCAGCTTGCCGGTTTCCGCGACAGAGAGATAAGAATATGGATAAACACCGACAGCCTGGAAGCCTATGGCATCACAGCAAAAGAAATAAAATCTGCCATATACACCAAGCATGTTGAGCTTCCTGCGGGAAGGATAGAGACCGCGACCAAAGAATACGGGATCAGGCTTGAAGGAGAATATTCCTCTGTAGCAGAACTTGAATATCTTCCGGTCGCCTCAAGGAACGGAGCTGTAATAAGGCTGAGGGACGTCGCAAGAATAGAAGACGGACTTCAGGACAAACGAAGCGGGGCAATTTACGAGGGCAGGCCCACTATAATGATACAAATACGAAAACAGAAAGGCTCCAACGAGGTCCTCCTCTCTCGAATGGTCAATGAGAGGATAAAAGAGCTTAATAGAACAGCTCCTCCCGGAACAAGTCTGGCAGTAATGCAGGACAACGCCAAATTCATCATGCGATCGATGAACGGCGTTTTCTGGGATATCGTAGCCTCGATAATACTCACATCTATAATAATGTTCATCTTCCTGAAAACAATAAGAGCAACGATCGTCGCTGTCATAACAATACCTGTCTGTCTTCTGGGAAGCCTCTCTGTGCTTTACTGGATGGGCATCACGATAAACAACATGTCCATGATGGGTCTCTCTCTGGCAGTCGGGATGGTCGTCGATGCTACCACTGTAGTTATGGAAAACATAACAAGGCACCGCGATATGGGCAAGACCCCATACAGAGCGGCGCAGGACGGAGGCGGAGAAGTTGCGTTCGCAGTACTTGCGGGAGCGGCGACCACTCTGGCTGTCTTTGTTCCGGTTGCTTTCATGGGCGGCATAATGGGACGTTTTTTCAACTCGTTTGGTATTACAGTTGCAACAACGATAGGAATATCCCTGATAATATCACTTACGCTTACTCCCTTCCTCTGCTCTAGGATCCTTGGAAAGAAGATAGAAGGCCCCCTGCAGAAAAAAATGGAAAAACCTTTTATGTGGATAGAAGAAAGATACAGTGTGGTTTTAAAATATGCAGTAACGCACCGAAAATCTGTGCTTATTGCGGCGCTTGCACTTTTCCTCCTCGGTATAGGATTCGCATCGACTCTCGGCACAGAATTTTTCCCGAGTGAGGACCAGGGACGACTCAGGGTCCAGATCGAGCTTCCCGCTGATTCATCGCTTGAAATGACTGAAAGCGTTGTCAAAGATATGGTCGATATGATACAGGCAGATGAGAGAGTCGCTTACACATACGGGATCTTGGGAAGCGGCGGCGGTGAAGAAGTCTATAAGGCATCCATCAATATGGAGCTGATAGACAGAGGTAGCAGGCCTGCTGCCTCTGTCATAATGAGACAGTTGCGAACCAGTCTCTCCGTATTCCGTGATGTTGATATCAAAATGGGGACCTGGGGAGGATCTGACATCACGCTTGTCATCCAGGGATCTACGAGTGAAGCTCTTGCAGAAATTGGAGATCTTATAAAAAAGGACCTGGCAGAAAACGGAAGGGGACTTGTTGACATCACGACAGACCTTCAGATGAACAAGCCAAGGATCAATCTCGCGCTGAACCGCGCACTTGCAGATGACCTGAACATCAACATAAGAGATCTCTCTGACGAACTTCTCGCCTGGTTCGGGGGAAACAAGGCAGGATCTTTCAATCAGGATGGGTACAGGTATGACATCCGTGTCAGAGCTGAAGAAAGCGGAAGAAACGATCCTGAAAAACTGAAAAATATACTCGTAAAAACAAACGGCGGGCAGATAATAAGGGCAGAAGGACTTATAACAAGCTCTGTAGGCATGTCGCCGAACGTCATAAAACGATACAACAGGCAGAGATCGCTGCAGCTCGGCGCTAATGTCGAAGGTATTTCTCCGGGTGAAGGGATCTTGGTCATGGAGGAAGTTTTCAGTAAATATGCTCCGCAGGACGGCACCTTCAACATCATCCCCGCCGGAGATTCGGAGTACATGAAAGAAAGTTTCCACTATATGTCTATTGCTCTTATCTTTGCCATAATCCTTGTATATATGGTAATGGCCATACAGTTTGAGTCTTTTATCCATCCCTTCACAGTAATGTTCTCGCTTCCGCTTATGACCGCAGGATCCTTTGGCCTGCTGGCACTGGCAGGTCTGAGATTAAGCGTTATGAGCTTCATGGGTATAATCCTGCTCGTGGGAGTTGTAGTAAATAATGCGATACTGCTGGTCGATTTTATAAATCAGCTTAGGGCGAAAGGAATGAACAAGATAGAAGCTGTACTCGAAGCAGGCCCCCTCCGTCTGAGAGCGATCCTTATGACAACTTTGTCAACGATGTTCGGATCCCTTCCCGTGGCACTTGCTCTAAGTGAAGGCGGAGAGACGCGCCAGCCTATGTCGGTGGCAGTTATAGGAGGCCTTTTTACCTCCACGATGCTGACACTCATAGTTATTCCCGTAGTATACCTTCTGCTCGACGACACAAAAGACAAGGTCGTCGCAGCAATTAACAGATACCGTGCTTACAGACGCTTCAATAGATCTGCTCTGTCGAGGACGCTTAACTCTAAATAGGGAGGCGTGACAAAAAAACATGAAAAAAAAGACAACTATGATCATTATGGCTCTAACCTTTGCGCTGCTATGCGGAGCTGAAGTCAGCTGTGCAGAGAATGGTAGTATCGACATATATGAGGCTATTGAACTATCCATGGCAAATAATTCAGGTCTTAGGTCTCTGAGGCAGGAAACGATAAAAGCTTACGCCTTTCAGATCCAGGCTGACGGAACTCTGCTTCCCAGCCTCTCCGCCAACGCTTATCTGGACAGACAGAAGGAAAGTACTACCAATGACGGAGAAAGGAACGACAATAGCGTGGCCAGAGCGAGCCTTGAACAGGTCATTTACTCAGGAGGCAAAAATTCAGCGATAAGAAATCAGTCAAAACAGATTAATAACATCGCCGAGATGATCATAACCAACGGAGAAAACAATGCTGCCGGAGAACTCTACGCCAGATTTTACAATGTTCTTCTCAAGCTCGAAAGGATAAAGGCTGAAGAGTCCGCTGTAAACACATCCGGGCAACACCTGAAAGAGGTCCGGAAGATGAGGGAGCTCGGCCTTGCAAACAGCCTTGAGGTAATAAGGGCCGGACAGCTGCTCGCGACCAACACGGCCAACTTGAGTACTGCGAAAGGGCTTTATGAATCGGCCCACATTTCTCTTATGAACTACATGGGTATCCCCCCTGAAAAAAGGCGCGAGGTAACAGGTAAGCTCAGCGTGCCCGAAGCAGAAGGTACCAGACAGAACTCACTTGAAATTGCACAGGCAAACAGGTCTGACCTTAAAAAACTTAAGGAACAGCTTGAATACCAGAAAAATCAGATATTGATCGAAAAAAGCGGTACAAGACCTAAAGTAACCTTTGGTGCATCGTCAGGTTATTTAAACCCATACCTTAAAAACGACAGAGGCGACGATACATGGAGGGCAGAATTATCCGTCACAGTACCCATTTTCGACAGAAACACCGCCCGGGGCAATGCGATAAAGGCAGGAGCTGTCCTGGAACAGGACAAGATAGCACTGGAACAAAAAGAACTCGACATAAAATCCGAGGTAGAAACTGCGTGGACAGAGATCGAAAGTACTCTGCAGCATCTTAAGGCTTCAGAAAAAGCCCTTGAACTGGCAATGGAATCACTGCGGCTTGCTGAAGTGGGCTTTCGGGAAGGAGTAACACCCCAGCTGGACCTTTTAAACGCCCA
>JAAZCN010000154.1 GCA_012513245.1 Synergistaceae bacterium
AACATATCCTGCAGTTATAAAACAGTACAAAGAGGGACTTCCCCCCGAACTAAAAGTCCAGGGGCCTCCTCCGGGATATACAGACCACCTTTTTAAATTCAGGATGACGATAAGAAAAAATGGAAGCACATGGCCGGGAGAGTACCCATTCAGTCCTGCCGTCCATAATGCATACCGAGCCATACCTGATCCATCAAATAACAGCGGCATTATCGACGGGGGCAGGCCTGAAACATGGCCAAGGATCACAAAAACTGCAATAAACTGGGCAAATGACTATCCGGGACAGAATGGAAACATTCCGGGCCTTTCAGTAGAGTTCCTTGAAAGCCCAAGCTTCAGGGCACTTGCAACGAGAGAGGCAATGCTGAAAACCCTCGCATTCCTTTACTACATGCAGACAGAGCTTGGCATGTCCGACTGGTCTGTTGACAACAGACAGGGTTATGGAGGCTGGCACAGCACTGACTGGGCGGACTGGGCGGAACTACCGGAAAAATATAGCCCGATCCTCTCTCTCTTCCCTCCTTTCCCTTATGTCAGGGAGAGCAGGAGGCTGGTTGGCATCCAGACCATGACGATAGATGACATCCTGAGGGATGAAAGGCTGGGTAGGACGCTCACTTCAAAACCACACAGCCTGGCCCTGGGTGAATATCCCATTGATATACACGGCAAAAGCGACAATGTTTTTCTTGAAACAGATTTGGGAGAGACGAAAGAAAAGATCCCGAACGACTGGAACGGGGACGGCGGGCTTTTTCAGATACCCTTTGGGGTCTTTATCCCGGAGAAGCTCGACGGGCTTCTGGCTGCTGAGAAAAACATCTCAGTTTCAAGGGTAGTAAACGGCTCAACAAGGCTACAGCCGGTTACGATGCTGACAGGACAGGCTGCAGGAGCTATCGCAGCAGTATCGGTCATCCGGAAAGTACAGCCCCGGGAGCTGCGTCCGCTTCATGTACAGGTAGAGCTTTGGAGATCGAAGAGCAGACTCTCTCTCTTTGATTTTGAGGATGCGCCCAATTACTCCGCATCCTGGGCAGGGGTTGAAGCAGCAATGCTTTACGGGTACATGGACCCTCTTACGGAGAAATTTTTCGGTGTCTACGACGAAATGCACTGGGTAGAGGTAAGGGACGCCCTTAGGAGGGCTATGGGGATAGAGAAATTCCCGGATAGAGACCTTCAGGCGTTGGTAACGATGAACGAATTTTCAGCCTGGCTCGAGGAACTTTTCAAAAAGGATATTAAAACATACAGAGGGATAACAGATGGTTTAGCCGGTGACAAGGTGCTTAAAAAAGGAAAACTTGCAAGCACTGTTATGGCTCTTTTAAAGGCAGCGCCCGACAACAAAGATAAAAAATAATTAAGCAGCCACAGGGGGATTTTTTCAGACGGTCTTTTCTGTATGGGAAGATAGCTCGATGGTGGGGGTGGCAGGATGAAAAAAAACTTAAAAATCACCACGGTGTCTCTTTGCCTCCTGGCATGCGTCTTTGCTTTGAGAGCAGAGGCTGTTACCATCTCAATCTTAGCTCCTTCCGCAGATGAACTGGTGCTTGAAGCAGGGAGAGATTTTTACGTTATAGGCAGGCTGGAACGTGAAGGAGTAAGCTCTAAGAATATGCCTTTTGATATCAGGGTAGAAGTCGCAGAGACAGGCCTCGTTCGGGACGGAAAGATGTTCCCGGTCCGGACTGTAAGCAGCCACGTTGACTATTCTTCCGGAGTAACGCCTGAAAGAGATATCTACTATAGATACGAAGGAAAGGCTCCCTGGGTAGACATAAGCCGGGAAGAGCTCTGCCGATTCCCTCCCCCGGACCTCGTATACAGACACGGAGACCCGGATAGTTTCTATGACCCCTCGCTGAAAGCCGTTGTGACTGAGGACCGTTTTGCAGTCCTTATACAGGGAGGTGTCACCAAAGATTTTGACACTGCTTATAGCTACCCTGAAGAACTTGGCTGGAAGCTCTACCGAATAATCGTGACCGCTGTTGCAGGAGATAAAATCATTGCCCGCTCAGAGACAGATGTTATGTTCGGAACGGTCCAGGAGAAGGTCCTCGCAAGGTTTTCACCTGACGAGCACATGAGCGCTGTCATCTCTTTCGCCGAAGAAAACGGTTTTCGCATATACAGGGATCTTTTTCCCGGTTACTGGCCATGCCCTGATGGGTCAGTGTATGAGATCCCGCGCAGATGGAGGGCAAACGATGCCCTCGAGTATGTCGGGGGGAAAGTGCATGCGGTAATTTACAACATAAGAGAGAAAAAGTGCGCTACTCAGGAGGTCGAGATAGGACGTATGGCATTCGAGGGTTGGCTCGATTCTGAAGATGTCACCTACTACCATTATGACATAGGCGAACCTTCTCTAAAATATAGTACTTGGTACGGAACGGACATTAAGAGAGGAAAAATAATCATCTTCAAAAACGGGAAAAGGATCGCGCTTACAAGAGCAGAGACAGGACGGGAGAATAAGGACTATTATCCGGAAACTACGATAGATAAAGCAGACTGGAACGTTTATGATTCCGTATCTGTAGACAGAGGAAGGCCACTTATATTATGCGGGGCCGTTACTCCTATACAGCCAAGGCTATCTGAAGTGATACCTAATGATGACGGTACATTTGAGGTGGGCAACCGCATAAGCAGGATAAGGTATAAATTCGTGGATATGATAGCCGGGCTCCTTTATGAGACCGAAAAGGAAGCCTCCCTTGAGAGACGTTACAAAAACCCTGATGGAGAATGGTCTCTTGGATCAATATATGAATTCCGACATTTTTTAGATCTCCCCGAGATCCTACATGGGAGGATCGTAACTGTTTACGTGGATACATGCGACAAAAATGGTGATCAAGTCGAAGATACTTCAGAAGCATTTTATCTACGTGTCAGATAGTCCAAAAGCTGATTTGCCCTCCGTACCTCTTGATGTATAATGTCCCGACGCGGCTCTGCTCCGCGAAAGGATGGATCTGAAATAACTTCACTTGTAAAGATCAAAAATAAACAAATGCTTATAGATGAGGAGAAGATACCAAAGCTCCTGATCCATTTTGCTTTTCCGGCGATGGTCGGTATGGTCGCCGGCGCGATATACAACATAGTTGACCGCATTTTCGTTGGAAGATTCGTTGGAATAGACGGACTGGCAGCGATCACACTCTCTTTTCCGGTAATGCTGCTCATGTTCTCCTTCTCTCTCCTTATAGGAATAGGCGGATCATCAAGGGTCGCGATATTGAGGGGTGCTAAAAAACAGCGCGCCGCCGAACAGGCTCTTGCCCATACGCTGACGCTTCTCGCTGTTGTCGGCTTTGCAGGGATGGGCCTCAGCGTATTCGGCGTAGATTTTCTGCTCAGGCTATCCGGCGCGAGCGAAGAAATATTGCCTATTGCGAGAAATTATTTGAGGATAATCCTGATTGGTGGTCCTCTGGCACTTATGGGTCACGGGATCAACTCCCTCATCAGGGCCTGTGGAAGTCCGCGCTACGCAATGGGAACACAGATACTTGGAGCTTTTTCCAACATCCTGCTTGATGCCCTGTTTATAGCAAAAATGGGTATGGGGGTAGAGGGAGCCGCTTTGGGGACAGTCCTGGCGCAGGGAGCAGCAACGATTTGCGGGTTGATGTTCTTTTATTCGGGAGCAAGCCCCCTGAGGATAAGACTTCATTTCCTTGTCAGGTTGAGGATGAAAGTAATCAAAAAAATATGCGTCGTAGGAAGCTCTCCTTTTATAACAGAGCTATCCTTCGTCTTTTATATGACATTGATGAATAACATGGTAAGAAAATATGGAGGGGATGTTGGCCTCTCGGCAATGGGAGTCTTCCTGAGCCTCGACTCGATCCTCTTTCTTCCCGCACTGGCGATAGGCGAGGCTGTACAGCCGGTGATAGGATACAACTACGGCGCCGGAAAACCCGACAGGGTAATAATGGCGATAAAATATGCGATCAAAATGGTGACATGTTTCTACGTTTTGAGCTTCGTGATCGCGGAGATCTTCACCGAAAAGATGATCCTGCTCTTCAATGATAGTCCGGAGCTCCTGGCTATAGGTGTTCCGGGCATGAGGATCGCCTACGTTGGGATAATCTTCATGGGAGTAACTATCATAACCAACTCCGCACTGCTGGGGCTTGGAAAGGCAAGAGAAGCCATAACGCTCTCCATATTCCGCCACGCAGTATTCCTTTTCCTGCCTCTTGTCATTCTGCCGCGATATTTTGGTCTGATGGGGATATGGATGTCTTTCCCGGTAGGCGATATTTTTGGCTGTCTTGTCGCTGTTTTCTTTTTAAAGAGGCTTTTCAAGTGGCTTAGGGGCACTTCAGCTCTCTTTACCAACTGAGTTTATTTTTTCCTGCGCCCTTTTCAGTGTAAGGGGCGATATCCCGGTAGCGATGAATGATACCCTCTCTGCGAGGTTTAGCACATGGTCAGATATACGAGAAAGATGCCTTAATATAAGGATCACCATACAAAAAAGTCTCAGCTTTTCACTATCACAGCCACTTTCAGAACCAATGAGCTCTTCAATATTTGAAACTGCACTTTTCCTGATCCCTTTGACCCTCTTTCTGTGTTCTCTGGCAGAACAGATCACCGTCTCATCATCCCCGGCGAAAGCTTCCATCACTTCCTTGATCATCCTGATGTTTTCATTAGCCATTCTCTCCACAAATGGAATTAATTCTTCCGGAAAATGGAGGCCTTTTGGAAGATCTAGGACACTCATTGCTATATTCACCGACTGGTCTCCTATCCTTTCAAGATCGACGATTATTTTCATGACAGCGTAGACAAAGCGGAGGTCCTCCCGTACAGGCTGTCTCATCGCTATAGAATAGAGACATTCCTGATCTATCTGCTCTTCCTTTTCGTCTATCAAATCGTCTTCTTCGATCACCTGTTTTGCCCTTTCTAAATCCAATTTACTGAGCGAAAGAACGGCTTTTTCGATAGAACTAATGGCACTTTGTGCCATTTCGTGGACGAAGCCCGTCAATCTGGCCTTATCGGAGGAGTAAAGATAACTTTGAACACTCTTTTCATTACGTTTTTCACTATATTGTGCTGCCATTTTAATCATCCCTTTCAAAGAGGACTTCTTGACATGGATCTTCTTCTTCATACAGTTTAAATAATTCTTCATCTTCCGCAAGTATCTTCGACATACCGAGGAATCCCTGCATCAGCGAAATCATCCTGATAGTTTTAGGAATATCTCTTCCATAAAAATAACTGCCGGTTATCTCGTCCCTTATTTTCCGGCAGACCTCATTATATTCTCTCTCCAGCCGTCTGGTCTGTTCGATCAGCCCTTTTTCTCCTATAACAAAGGCCCTGAAGCTGGTACGCAATATCTTTCTTGACAGCCTGGACCATTCATTCCAGGTCTCCTTCCTGGTTCTTTCCAAGAGTGTCGCATGGGTGGCTTCGTCTGAAAGGATCTCGCTGATCTCACCACAAAGTGTTTTCGACATTGAGCGAAGTATCGACATCGTCCTGCTTATAGAAGCAAATTTTTCCTGCAGTTTCTGATCCTCTCCCGGTACGTGTATCCTGTAGGAATATTCCTGGCATGCCTTGCTCAGCGCTTCTATCGCAGCCGGTAATTTTTCGAAAAGAACTTTTTCTCTGTGAGAAGGTATCATGAGCATCTGCAGATAAGCTTCAATGTAATTTGAAAGCCTGGCCATCTCCCTTGAGAGGAGCAGTACCGCCACAGAGGGCACAGAGAGCAGTTCTTCCTCAATATACATCGGCTGGTCCAATGCACCTGAGGCCTTAACCAAACGTACAGAGAGATCGCTCACTAAAGATGAAAAGGGTAAAAATATTATTATGTTGAACAATGCGATCATTATCTGACCGTATACAAGCTCCTGTACAACATTGAGGCCGGCATCAGACATCATTCTGTGGGCAAACGGCATCAAAAAGACAAAAGCAATTGAGCCAAAAATGTAGTAAATAGAGGAACAAAACCCCATCCTTCTGGCGCTCAGTCTTCCTCCGAAACTGGATATTACCGCAATCAGAGATGATCCCAGATGAGCCCCAAGGGCCACCGGCAAGGCAGAGACAGCAGGAAGCGCATTAGAAGCAGCCAGTGCTATTCCAAGCCCAATTATTGCCGACCTGCTCTGAAAGATCACAGCAAAGACAAATGCTGCCGTTCCCATTAGGAGAGGGATCGATGACCAGGTTATGGCGATCTCCCTTGCCCTTCCGTCCTGAAAAAGTGACCCGGCTCCCATCCTTAAAAACATCATCCCCAGAAAAATTATTGTGATGCACCTCATAACTCCGGCAATGAGGCGTATTTTCCTGTTATTCAGCTTACCGAGAAAAAAGGCTCCGGCAAAGAGGATCGGTGCATAATCGAAAATATTGAAACTGAGAAGGATCGAGACAAGGGTCCCCCCGAAGCTGGCCCCCATGACCATCAACAATGAATCTGCAAGCGAAAGTATTCCGGCATCTACGAAACCGATCCCGAAAGAAATAGCGATAGCACTGCTTTGTGCCACCGCAGCAAGCAGAGCTCCAAGGAAGAAAGAACGGCTCCTGTTTCCTGCAAGCCTGCCTATCCCTTCCCTTAAGCTTCCGCTGATATTTTGCCTGAAGAAACGGGCGCTCTCCTGAGCGCCGTAAAGGAAAAGCGCGAGACCTCCTGTTATGCTCACAATACTATTTATCAATTCCGTCTCCCGCACCTCCCATCATGTGGACCGGGTTATTTATTTACTATGTTCTCTTCCGGCCATTCTGTATAAAATGCCGTGCCTTAGACCTCGTTCACTTACAACTATTTTTCTGCACCCACAAAATTTCATTGCATATCTGACAATGCATGCTCCGGCAAGGATGATATCGGCTCTCTCGGGATCAAGGCCTGTTATATTGCGTCTTCGTTCCAGGTTTTTCGTTGAATACTCTTCGATCTGCCTTTCAACTTCTTCTTCTGACAGCTCTGTACCTTGGACCTCTTTGGGAACATATTCAACGAGCTTTTTGAATACGGCTGCCATACTTATCACGTTTCCTCCGATACCAATAGCAAGCTGAGTATCAAATGGAGGCTTAACGTTTTCAAATACTCGCTTTAATTCATTATCCGCCTTATTCAGGTCTTCCTTCGAAACTATTTCATTTGAAAAAAATTTTTCCGTAAACATAAGAGCACCCGTTTTGAAACTGGACTTGCTGACGATCTTCCCGTCTTCCGCAAAGACCAGTTCTGTACTTCCTCCGCCGATGTCTATCGTGCAGTATCTCTTAACATTGCTTAGGTCGAAGCCTGAGAGAGCGCCGTAAAAAGAAAGAGCCGCCTCCTCCTCTCCGGAAAGGATCTCTGTTTTGATTTTGGTCAGTTCTTTCAGCTCTTCTGAAAAATCGCCGGCATTTGCTGCGGACCTAAGAGCCATTGTCCCAACGATATGGATATCGTCAGCTCGGTTTTTTTTAGCATCTATAACAAACTCGTCAACAGCGCCTACCGTCCTCCGGAATGCTGACGGGTTGATAAGACCGGTCTCTCTCAATCCTTCCCCCAGCTTTGTTATCCTTATGTTATCCTTTAATACTGTGGGGTTTTTTTCACGGCCTGTCTCCGCAAGGAGGTACTTCACTGAGTTTGTGCCTATGTCAATTATTGCCAGTATCATCCTCTTTGCTCCTTTTGTAATTTCATCCTGATAGATTTTTAATTTGATTATAACCTGGGCCCAAATGTGCCGCAATAAAGCTAGTCTAATGTCATTTTAGCTCACGATGCTGTAAAATTAGGTTCAAATCCATTTTTGCAAGGAGAGATAATAATTGCAGGCTGAAAATGTACTTCACATAATAAGCCACACCGACTTGGACGGTGTCGCCTCCGCAGCTCTAGCCTGGCATGCAAACAGGTCGTCCGGGCTGCCAATAAAAGTCTCGCTAATTGGTTACGGTGAGGTCGACTATGCCATACTGGATTCGCTCAAATCAGGACAAAAACTAATCGTTCTTGATCTTTTCTGTCAGAGAGACCAGACCGTTGACGAAATAGACAGGACTTTCCCTAACGGAGGAATTCCTTTTGTATTTGACCACCATAAAAGCACCTATGACAGGTACAACAACCGGAAGTGGGCTGTTGTCGACACTGGGCACTGTGCTGCCATGGTCTATTGGAAATGGCTGAAGGAACAAACACTTGATGACCGGACGAGAAAGACCGTTGTTTCGATCGAACCCCTAATAAAGATAACAAATGACCGGGATCTCTGGCTTGGAGAAATCCCTGAAAGCCGTCTCTGGCAAGGCCTCGTAACGATATGCGGACCCTGGGGGGTACTTATGAGGCTAGTCTCAGATCCTTCTGCCGTGCTGACCGAAGGAGAGAGGGATTCCGCACAAAATTTTGTGGACATCCAGGAAGAAAGGTTCGAGCAGGCAAAGGCCGGGATATTGAGGACCGGAGATGA
>JAAZCN010000155.1 GCA_012513245.1 Synergistaceae bacterium
AATTGACTCATATGGAGACCTTGCTACACAGGGGATAATCCAACGTATACGAGAAGCAGTGCCTGAGGAAATAACCATCGAAGTTAATTTCGAGACTTTGCCCCCTCTGCATGGACAAGAAAACGGCATTTAAAAATTACATATTAAAGATAGATATGCCTATTTTATACAAAAGCATGTTGGTTAGTCTTAGTAGCAGATTTGTTCTTTAGTGTTGACTTTCTCATTTCTCTCCTCACCTCTATAAATGACTAATTTGGACAATGCATCCCTTAAGCATAAAATAAGTTAAAGTAAAGTTGTACATAGTATTAAAATAATAAATCTTGGCGAAACTGATTGATTGCGGACTATTTTTTGCACGGTTCTTTTTTGGATTAACTAGGCGAAATGATGTAACAAAGTGAACTGTAATTTAAATAAAAAACTAGAAAACATATATAGAAGTCATAATAGAAGCCGCGATCCTCATTTAACATTAGCAAATACTTTGTTATTGAAGTCTCAGTTGAAAAAAGGATGAAATGTTTTCGTTGATTGAAAAGTTAAATTCCACCTGTTTTTGACGTTTTATCCTACTCCAGCCTGCATCAGGTAAATGTTAGTGGTTTATTTTTTGAACAGACTCGGTTTTAGACAAACGTCGTCATGTTCGATTCTTCCAAGCCCTGTCGCCTTTATTACACGTTCGTTTAGCAGCAGCGAGGCAAGCTCAAATGGGGTTCGGCCATTTATGCTAGTCCTCGCTGTACTGTTTATATGACTTAGCATAAGAGAGACATCGTCCTGAGATAATCCGTCAAAAGAAGATCCTTTGGGCAGCAGATAACGAATATACTCATGGTTCTTTTCGAGCATTCCTTTCTGGTATGAAGCATAAGGCTCACAGTAGAATATCGAGGTTCTCTTGACATGTCGATTCCCGACTCAAACTTCACAGGATCTGCAAACTCAGATCCGTTGTCTGTCAACATCAGAGGGGACGTACTTCTGAAAAGGTCACTTCCCGATGTAGCCTCCAGATACCCAAAGATTTTTAGCACAGAGTCCATAGTTTTATCCTTACTAAGAAAAGCCAGCATGCACTTCGATGACCTGAAGAATAAAGTAAGGATCACCTTACCTCCCTTTCTTCCCTCTACCGTGTCCATCTCAACCACAGGAGTATCCGGACACTCCTGCATAAGAGCAGTGAAATCCGAGTATTCCCTACCCACAAGTGATTTACGGTTTTTTTTTGTACTTTCGATATGTTTTTTGCGCGGCTTGTACTTCACTTTTCTAGGAAGATCCAGGTTTCGTGCAGAGAGGAATCCTGAATTGATATAGTTATATAGGGTCTTTGGGGTAAAAGGGATGTCGTTTTCATGTCCGGCATAGATGTGTGCTATAGACTGGCCTTTTCGGATAAGAGGTGATACGAGGTCATCGATATAATCTATTTGCGCTTCCGTCAGATTTATACCTTTTCTCGATGAAGATTTCTCCCGTTCATACTCTGAATGGGAATGAGATGCTTTGTAATAATGCTTTTCCATACGACAGCTGCTCTTCGTTGTACATCCGTTGCAAACATAGGGAGCCTTATTCGTTATGCCGCATGTGATAGGTTTGTACTCCTTACATTTCTCATTGCAGAGAGGACATTTCCTGCAAAGCATTGGTCTGCATTCTCCTGTAGCGCAGACGTTTTTAATGGAACAGTCGGTCCTTCTAATACAGTTGTTGTCCTCGTTAAAAGGGTTCCTCGGTTTAACTTTTCTGTGGAGCCGAACCTCCTTAGATATTGTACTAGGGTCCTTCAGAAGAGATTTCGCTATCTCTCTGAAAGGCACCTTAAGGTCCAGCGATTTCTCAATGTAGATCCTATCATCCTGTGTAAGGTGTTTATGGTCCCCTTAATCTGTTTAAACATAATGGTCTCCTCTCTGATGCAGGCGGGGACTCCTGGGTATTTTAATATGATGGTTTGTAAAACTAAATTCCACTTCGAATATCCCAATGTGGGATTTAGTTTTTCATTTAACAGATGAAATGTTTTAAGTCTTTTGTAAAAATTATTGCTTGAAATATTTCATATCATATGTTATAAGTGGAACGTGAAATTGATATTAAAAATTTCAAACTTACGTGATTATTTTAATGTCTGTCTCGATTTTTTTATAGCCTACCTATGAATGAGCTTAAAGATTTGTTAGTTTATTTTCAATATTTAATAACAGGAGGCGCATTGAAAATGGCAGGACAGGAAGTAAAGACGCTATTACTATCACAGAAGGATCTTATTGAAGCGGGCGTAATGGATATGCCCCATTGCGTGGACGTAATCGAAGATGTGTTCAGTCTTATAGGCAAGT
>JAAZCN010000156.1 GCA_012513245.1 Synergistaceae bacterium
GAACTTAGAACTACATTGGTATTACTATGTATTCCTATTTTTCTGTATCACGTTTATCACCGGAACTATTGAGAGCGGATATTATTTTTTGCTTCCTTATATAGATGGGATCGGAATCAACAAAGCACACTGGGGTGGTCTGATAATGGGAATATGCTACGGCGTTTCCTTTCTGATCCGCCCATTTGTTCCTATTATTGAGCGTAAAATGGGACTCGAAAAGATGCTCTGGTTCGGATATTTCTGTTATTTTATTAGTACTCTTGGCATTGCATTATTTGCAAACAGAATATTGAGTGTCATTCTCTGGCGCGGGGTTACAGGACTTGGGTTAAGTCTGGTTGGAGTTTCTCTTATGGGTTATCAGATCCATCTGATACCTGAAGCTCTCCGAGGAAGGAGTCTCGCTCTTATTACGACTGCGTATAGTCTGCCGTCACTTGCAATTGTTCCGGTTTTTGAGTATATAATCAAAAATTCTTATTTCAAGGTATATATATTCTTTTTTCCTTTTCTTGTAGCAGCCGGCTTAATTGCAGTTATCAATCTGCCGTCTGTAAAACATTTGTCTTTAGAACAGGGAGAAAAACAGAAAATCGCGCCTTCATATCCGGAGCTTCTGAAAAGACCCGATATCCTGATCTTCGTTTGTTCAATCTCTCTTTTTGCGTTTACTGATGCAGGACAACTAACATTTGTACTGCTAGCCGACGAACTGGGGATTCCCGCCTCATATTTTTTCAGCGTATCTGCAGCTATTGCACTCATCTGTAGAGTTTTATGCGGGAAACTTTTAGATATACTTCCTAGAAAATACTGTTCGACCGGAGCAGCGATAATAACCGCAACTGCAATGTTACTTGTAACTTACGCACAAACCCCGACGCAGTTAATGTTTTTCGGTGCTATTTATGGGATCGGAATGGGTTTCGGATTTCCGGCACTAATGTGCATGACGCTCGACCTTGGAGGTAAGCTATATGTTACACACCTCGCAGTCTTATTCGGACTGATTTATTCAGGTATTTTTTTTATAGCTCCAATGATCATGGGATTCTTTTTCTCAATGCTGGGAAGTCCTATAGCGGCCTATCGTTTAGTAAATATATTAATATCAGCAGCAGCTGCACTGCTTATTATAATCAGTGTCAGAAAACATAAATCGATCACCAAAAAATATAACACAGGAGTGATTTAAATGAAAATAGGATTTATTGGTTCAGGCGCAATTTCCGAAATCCTCTCTCAGAAAATACTTGAAAGTAATACAGCCAAGCCTCAGGACATCTTTATCTATGACATGAGTGCGGAAAGAATGGAATATATGCGTGAAAAATATTCCCTTTCCGCATGCGTAAACACAGAAGAACTCATTAGCAAGGCGGAATACGTATTTATGTGTGTCCGTTCAGATAATGCCATAGACATGGCGAAGACGCTTCGTCCATATTCCTTTGAAGGAAAAACTATCGTTTCGATTTCCTCAGGCATACCTATGGCGCTTTATGAAAAGTACGTTCCGGGTGCTGCTGTAGCAAGAGCTCTTCCTAATCCTCCCAGCCGTATCGGGCACGGAGTAATTGCCGTAGCTTTTAACTCAAAAGTCAATGCAGCACAAAAAGAAGATCTTATGAAAGTTTTTGGAGCAATGGGGACATGTCTTAGCCTTGGAGAGGACAAAATCAACGCTATTACTTCACTAACAGGACCTGGGCCTGTATATGCCTTCTTTCAGGCACTTGTTGAATCATCACTTCTGCTCGGCATAGACCATAAAACCTCAGCCAAGCTTGCACATGGCACTGTCGAAGGCTGTCTAAAAGTATGGGAGAAAAATATTGATGACATCTCCGGTTTGCTCGCAGAGACAAGCACGCCGGGAGGCATCTCCGTCCGTCAGCTATATTCGCTGGAACAAGACTCCTTCAAGGCCTCTGTAAAGGGCTGTTATGAAGAGGGATTCCTAAGGACTAAAGCCTACAGTGACAATATCAGCAAAATGCTTGAAGAAATGAACTAGACTAGCAATCTATCTCCTCGTTAAAAGTGTATAAATATCTCGACCAATTTCAGCTATAAAAACTTGAAACTGAACTGCCGAGTGATACTCGGCAGTTCAGTTTTCTAAATGAGCTCTTATAATAATAGTCTCAGACGTTAAATAAGGTTAAAAGTCCTTCACCAATTGACTTTATTGCCATGAGCGGGTAACCTAGCCTGCAATGTCCAAAAATGAAAGCGAGTGATCCTATGTCAGTTGACCGAAGTAAAACCATATTTCTGAAATGCACCGCTTCTAAATCAGCACCAGTTCTTTTCGCCAAAACAAGATCACCGCGACCTCGACCGTAGACCTCCCTCTTTAGTGCCGTGGACAATATGCTTCATGGCCATTTCTAAATATCTTTAGACTCTTAATTCAAAAGCGATTTATAGCCGCGGCACAAATTTGCGCCGTGACACTCTTTTTGTAAGCTTAAATGATCAACGGCTGCATCTTTTGCAGACCGCTGGCATCTGTTTATTTGATGAAAAGAAAGGAAATGATCTTATGAAAAACATAAAAGAAAAGAAAATCGGAATGGTCGGCTTCGGTCACCTGGGAAGCTCAATTACAGAGGCTCTCATAAAGGGTGGGCTCGGAACATCAAACCTCCTTATATCATACAGCGGGAACAGGAATACGGCTGAAAAAATATCCATGATGGGCCTTGGATCATGCGTCACTGATACAGAGAACCTCATGAAAAACTCGGACATAATAATTCTGGCTGCAAGGCCACAAAATATAAAAGAGATAGCAAAATACCGGGTCAGGAAAGATTCTCTCGTTCTCTCTTTCATGGCAGCACTGCCACTTACAGCGCTCAGTTCGTATTTTGACTGCAGAATATCAAGGGCTATGTGCAGCGGCCCTGAAACAATATCAGGAGGAAGAGGGATCTGCGTTCTCTATCCCGGAGATGCTTCAGCGCAAGAACTGATCAAGCTTTGTGGTATGAAGGAAATGCGGATCGAAACAGAAGATGAGATAGACGCATTCACAGCAGGGATATGCATTCCTCCTATCCTCATGAACATAAAAATTGACAAGAGGGATAGGAAAAAGGCACTCAACGACATGACCCTTCGCTGGCCCGTTTACCGTGAGCTTTCGTGCTGGATCGAAGCTCAACTTGCATTATCATCTTCAGAAAACGACAAGAAATCTCTGGAAAACGTTTCCACAAAGGGCGGTATTTCTGAAGCGATGGTAACAAGCCTTACTAAAGGAACTTCCTTCCTTTCCGCAGTGCAAAGGGGCATAGAAAGATGCTTTGAGATAAGGTC
>JAAZCN010000157.1 GCA_012513245.1 Synergistaceae bacterium
AAAAATGGTGAGCCGTCCGGGACTCGGACCCGGGACACCCGGATTAAAAGTCCGGTGCTCTGCCAGCTGAGCTAACGGCTCAAAAATGTACATCACGATGGGTAATTTTACAGGTTTTTACGAGAAAGTCAATAAGGACTTAACAAAATATATATTATGATCAAGATTTTTAATGATTATCTACTGTTTTTCCGCAAATCCCGCAGCCACATTCTGTTTCTTCCAGCTGTTCCTTGAGCCAATCCGCTGCAGGATGATACCTCCAGCCTAGCCATGTCGCAACTTGAAGATGAAGACATTTAACAGCATGAGGCGCATCCTGCCAGTTTATTCCACCAACTCCGGTAGAGATATCTGCATCTTCTTCGGACACGTTCTTTCTCAAAAAAGCGTATCTTTCATGCCAGTAGGATATTTCTGTTTTTCTGTATCTAAACAATTCTTCAAGTTCGCTTATCTTCTGGAGCGACTCCAGTTCACCGCATTTACGGTCTAAAAATGGACAGGTCAGCCAAAACAAAGTAGGAAAGGGAGCTCCTCCTTTTCTACGCTGTCTGCAGACAAGGACCTGCGGATAGCCAAAGGAACACCTTGCGGCAACAGCGAATATTATTGAAATATCGAAACGACGCCGCCTGTTTCTCTCCTTAAGGAGAGAAATATCCTCTTCTGTCAAAGATGTCCAAAAAGCCGGCAAACGATCAGTCGCCGGCTCCGTAAAGGAATCTTTCGTCATTTTGTCCGCAAAGCTATTTCTTACCGGTTGTTCCGCTTCCGGCTTTTCTTTTCGTACTGCGGACTTCTTTTGATTTGCTCAGGTCTGCAATTTTTTCATCGCTGAATTTGAGAAACGTAGTAAGTTTCTTCTCAAAATCATCTTCACGATAGACCGGCCTGGCCGGAGGCTCTTTGACCTGAAGCGCCTTGATAGAAAGGTCTATCCTGGCTTTTTCATCGATCTTGATAACCTTAGCGGTTATTTTCTGTCCGACTTCCAGAACGTCTTCAACCTTTTTTACATAGTTATGAGACAGTTCTGATATGTGGACCATTGCCTTCTGTCCCGATTCGAGCCTGATAAATGCGCCGTATGCGGCAACATGCTCTACAATTCCGTTCAGCACATCTCCCACGCTTACTCCTGATGGTGCGGGTACCTTATCTACCATATGCGGTTCTGACCTCCAAGAAAAATTTGTCTCCGTTATGCACGGAGTCTTTAAAAAATATTATGGAGCGCATTTTACCATAATAAATAAAAATAGCCACTCCTTTTGTTGTATAAAACTTTCTACCTGTGCTGAAGCGCTTTGTCTATAGCTTCAACAATTTTTTCCGCATGAAACGGCTTTATAAAAAAGTCAGCCGCGCCTGCTCTTATGGCTTCAACAACTAAATGCTGCTGACCCATTGCTGCCGACATTACTACTCTGGCCTCCGGAAAATCTTCTTTGATCTCTTTGAGAGCTTGTAATCCGCTCATCTCAGGCATCATAATATCCATGGCCACGACGTCTGGTTTTAGTTTACTGTACAGTTCAAAAACTTCTTTTCCGTTCTCTGCCTCTCCAATAACATCATATCCGTTACGCAGAAGCAGGTCTTTAAGGACCGAACGCATGTAGGCCGAATCATCGGCTATGAGGATTTTTGCCTTCATGGTATGAACCTCCCCCAATTTTTACCGAGAGACTACTATGCCAAGCTCCTCTAAAAAGAGCGGACTGAGGACCTTAATGTAAGTTCCCTTCATTCCCAGACTCCTGCTTTCTATGATACCGGCGCTTCCAAGTTTTCTCAAGGCGTTTACGATGACACTTCTCGTGACACCGACTCTGTCTGCCACTTTGCTTGCTACTACTACACCTTCAGCTGCGCCAAGTTCTTCGATGATGTGTCTTACGGATTCTACTTCAGAGTATGAAAGGGCTCTCATTGCCATCTGCACTACCAGACGTTCACGACCGCGCGCTTCTATCGATTTTCCTCTGTCATTGAGTATCTCCAGTCCAACTACTGTTCCGAGATATTCAGCAAGAACAAGGTCCCTTGTGTCAAACTGACAGCCAAAACGGGCCAATATGAGAGTCCCAAGTCTTTCCCCCGAACCATTGATCGGGACAAGCAGTACGTGCTTGTTTGAGTATGTACATGGCTGGTCCGCATAGGCGCAGAGACCGTGGTCAGTGTGGTTCAGTATGGACTCGTGAAAAGAGTTTACCTTATCAACGTAAGCGGCAGGCATTGAACCGTCAAGAAGCTGGTCTGTCATGATAGGACAGTCATATTCGCTTATCCAGGCGTAACCGAGAATTTTTCCTTCTCCATTAATGAAGTATACGTTGGCTGCCGAGAGGTCAGACATAAGCCTTGCAAGTTTGGGATAGTCAGGAATTCCTTGTTCCTTACGCGTCTGGAGGGCGCGGCTGACGATCCGTGTTTTCTCAAGAAGATCCTGCATTGCGGCAGGATTCATAATTTTGGGTCTTGCTTCGATAAGTTCTTTAGGTGTGTCCATTGCAACAACTTCCTTCCCTGTCTTTTTATTTTAAATGTTACTCATGTGCTCTTGGGTGATGTTCCATGTAACTTTTCTTCATCTGTTCAGCTGTGATAGAGAGATACCTTTGAGTCGCGGCTATACTTTCGTGTCCAAGCAGTTCCTGTACGACCCTGAGAGGAGCCCCACGTTCAAGAAGATGTGTAGCAAAACAATGCCTCAGTGTGTGCGGAGATACTCCATAGAGCCCTACCCGCAAAGCAGCCCTTTGTACCAGTCTGTGCACAGTTCTTACAGCGAGTCTTTCTGCTCCCTTTTCTGATATGAAAAGAGGTCCTTTGTTTTCTTCTTTTGAAAGGACGCTCCAGTCTTCAAGAAGCTTTTTAACGCTCGGGCCGAATGGTACCAGGCGCTCCTTTGAACCTTTACCGAGCACTCTTATTATCCTTTGATCTGTCTCTATGTTTTCCCAGTTAAGGTCTATCAACTCAGATACACGGAGACCTGAACCATATAGCAGTTCAAGAACCAGCCTGTCCCTCTGGTAATGTTTACCAAGTTCGGGACCCTCTACAAGAAGTTTTTCTGTCTCCTCAAATGAGAGTGCTCTTGGCAGGGACGAGGGCAGTTTGGGCCCTTTAAGCCCTGCTGCAACACCATATTCGAGTAATTCCCTTGAAGAAAGCCATCTTATGAACCCTCTAACAGAAGAAAGTTTTCTTGCAGCGGACGATTTTGCTATACCAAAACCTATTATGTTGGAAAGGTAGACCCTGACAGACTGAGAATCTATCTCAGAAACATCTGAAATACCCTGCCTCAACAAATACTCTCTGAACTGCTCTAAATCCACCCTGTAATTCGTAACAGTGTTTTTTGAGCGGCCTCTGGATTCTAGAAATGTTAAAAATTGATCGATATTTGTTGAGATATTCTCTACCATGAATGGTATTCTAGCATGAAAAGTTGGAATTTCAAGCGAATTATAAGAAAATTCACAAAACGCTGGCATTTGATCACTATTCGGTGAAAAGCAGCCGGAAGAACCCCGGCGGGAGGACTGCCAGGAGAGACATCTGGCGGGAGTCGGTTGCGAATCTGTTGCAAATCGGTTGGGAGTCAATGGGGTAAGGCTGCGGCGAGAGGCTTGCCGCGGAGAATTAAATCTTACGCTAAGGATCTTAAACCATCTGTTGCCTCCCCCTCGTCTCCCTCGAATGCTTGTATCGGGGGCCCAGCGGCTTTTGTTTAGAGTTAATAACTCAGTAGTAGCCTAAGTTCAAGGACACTGGATCCCCGCTCTCGGAGCGCACTCGACTTAGTGCGGACACTAATGTTGTTTTAAAAGTTTCTCTAACGAGAAACAGTGTCCTTCTGATCAGGTACATACGGGGATGACGGGTCTTTTAGAATTCTTGGTTCTCTTGCTCTACCAATTGATTCGCAACAGATTTCCAATTGACTCGCCATTGAACGTCGGTTCTAGCGGTGACGCCACAATTCTCCAGCGGTGCTCTCTCACCCGATTTTACAATCGCTCAGTTACGGTTTAAAACAACTGTTTCACCACAGCTTAACGGCGATGAAATCGCCGCTTCACGCGGCATATTCTTGCCACAATTCTCCAGCGGAATTATTTGTTTACAACAAATAATTCTGCGTGGTCTGCGATAAATTTACGCATCGCTTGGATTGCCCTCTCATGGTATGCCTCACACCGCTCTGTGCGTTTTTTGATCTTTTTTCCATCAAGTTTTGGGAATATTCCGAGATTTACGTTCATTGGTTGGAAGGATTTTGGAATGGCTGTTTTAAGATAGTTCAAAAGAGAGCCTATCGAAGTCTCAAGCGGAAAGTCCGGGAGTGGTTGGTCTTTCAGGCAGGCTGTCATGAAGATGGCTGAGGCAAGTCCCATCGCTGTGCTTTCAAGATATCCCTCGACACCGGTCATCTGCCCGGCCAGGAAAATATCTTTTTTGCCGGCCGGCCTTAGATATCCGTCAAGAACGGTTGGGGCACATACAAATAAATTCCTGTGCATAACTCCTTTACGAACAAATTCAGCGTTCCTGAGCGCGGGTATCATTCTGAACACCCTCTCCTGTTCACCCCACTTGAGGTTGGTCTGGAAGCCGACCATATTGTAGAGAGTACCCTCTTCGTTGTCCTGCCTAAGTTGAACAACAGCACAGTATTCTCTTTCGTTTTTCTCATCAGTTAAGCCTACCGGCCTTAGCGGACCGAAAAGAAGGGTCTTCTCTCCCCTCTTTGCAATTACCTCTACAGGCAGACAGCCGTCAAAGTGTCTCATGTCTTCGTTTTCGAAACTGTGTTTTGAAGCGATCTCGGCGTTAACAAGAGCTTCCCAGAAGGCATGATAGGTATCTTCGTCCATTGGGCAATTTATGTAGTCTCCGCTGTCTCCGTATCTGTTTGCTCTGAATGAATGCTCGGGGGAAACACTTTCAAGTGTCACTATTGGGGCAACAGCATCGTAAAAATAGAGGAAATCTTCGCCGACCAGTTTTTTAAGGCTTTCTGCAAAGGACTCGCTTGTCAACGGACCTGTCGCAATGATGGAAGGTCCTTCCGGGATTTCGGTTATCTCTTCTCTTATGACTTCTATGTTGGGGTGGGATGAAATGGCTGAATCGACAAGCTGTGAAAAGACATCTCTGTCTACAGCAAGTGCGTTTCCTGCAGGCACTCTGCTTTTATGAGCACAATCCATAATGAGACTGCCTAAAAGGCTGAGCTCTGATTTGAGCATCCCGGCCGGAGTGGTAGGTTTTTCCCCTCCAAGTGAGTTACTGCATACCAATTCACCAAGAAGATCCGTCTCATGTGCCGGGGTCCTTTTTTTAGGCCTCATTTCATAGAGCAGGACATGAAAACCTCGCTGCGCAAGCTGCCAGGCTGCTTCTGAGCCGGAGAGTCCGCCCCCTGTTATAATTATTCTTTTACACGTCTGTATCAACATTCACATTTTCTGCGGGCTCTGGAACTGTTTCTTCCTGATTTGTCTTCTCGGGCTTTTTCCATGAAATGAAGTCGCATTCAGGATATCTCGTACAGCCGTAAAACATCCTTCCCTTGACTTTTCCTTTGGAAGCACGCCTTCTGACCAGTTCGCCTTCGCCGCATTTGGGGCATTTGATCCCGGTCGTTCTGACAATGTTCCTTGTATATTTGCATTCGGGATATCCTGAACAGGCGATAAATTCTCCAAATCTTCCGCTTTTAACAAGAAGATCTTTGCCGCATTCCGGACATGGTTCACCTACCAGCTCAGGTTCGGGCCTCATGCTCTCTGCATGTTCTGAGACATCGTCGAGTACCGGCTTGAAGCCTTTCCAGAATTCTCCGACTACTTTCCTCCACTGGAGTTCCCCATTCTCTATCTGATCAAGTTCATCTTCCATCATAGCTGTGAAGTCTACGTTTATGAGGCTTGAGAAATGCTTTACAATGAAGGTATTTACAAGCCTGCCAAGTTTGGAAGGAATGAGTTTTTTGTCTTCTTCGCCCCGGTCTACATAATTCCTTACCGAGAGTGTATTGATTATCGCTGCGTAGGTGGAAGGCCTCCCTATACCCTTTTCTTCAAGCGCTTTGACGAGACCGGCTTCTGTATATCTTGAAGGCGGTTGGGTGAAGCGCTGATCTTTTATTATATTATCGATAAGAAGAGTCTCCCCTTCAATAGCCGGTTTCATCTCTGCGTCTTTGACTCCAAGGGGATAGACCTTTCCCCATCCGTCAAAAACGACGACTACGCCAGCCTGCTTGAGCGAGTAATCTCCGCTGACACATGTCAATGTCGTCCTTGCAATGATCGCAGGCGCCATCTGGCTCGCTATGAAACGCCCCCATATCAGTTCATAAAGTCTATATTGCTCAGGTGTAAGACAACTTTTTATAGATTCCGGAGTTATAGACGCGTCTGTCGCTCTTATAGCTTCATGTGCGTCCTGTGATCTGGCCTTTGAAGTATATGTATTGAGATCTTTCGGCAAATATTTTTTACCGTAATTATCCAGGATGAATTTTTGGGACGATTCCACCGCATCAGGAGATATTCTCAAACTGTCGGTACGCATGTATGTTATTAGTCCCACAGGTCCTCTTCCGGGTATGTCAACACCTTCGTAGAGAGATTGTGCGACCCGCATCGTCCTGCCGGGGGCAAAACCGCACCTTCTGGATGCCTCCTGTTGGAGCGTGCTGGTCTTGAATGGAGGCAAGGCAGACTTGGGATTCTCTTTTGTTTTGAATTCTTCTACCTTCAGATCTGATTTATTTATCTCGTCTTCAACCTGAGCAGCCTCTTTTTCATTATGGACGGTGAACGGTTTGCCCTTAAATTTATCTGCCCGGAGCTTGTATTTTCTCTTTCCATCCGTGCTGCTGCCCTCAACATCTATAAGCCAATACTCTTCGGAAACAAACTTATCGATCTCGTCTTCGCGCTCACAGATTATCCTGAGCGCTACTGACTGAACTCTTCCTGCAGAGAGACCGCGTTTTACTTTGTTCCATAGAAGGGGGCTGAGTTGATAGCCCACAAGCCTGTCAAGGACACGTCGAGCCTGTTGAGCGTCAACTTTATCTATGTCTATGGAGTCAGGTTCTTTTACAGCGTCAGTGACCCCATGCTCGGTTATCTCCTGCATCCTTATCCTGCATTCTGACTTCGGGTCTATCTCAAGGAGAGTTGCAAGGTGCCATGCGATCGCCTCTCCCTCACGGTCCGGGTCAGATGCGAGAAGTGTCCTGCTGCTGACCTTGGATGCCCCTTTGAGTCCGCGTATTAATTCTGCTTTGCCCCTGACCTGGATGTAGTCAGGCTCAAAATCGTTTTCAACATCAATAGCGATTCGACCCTTGGGAAGGTCTCTTACATGTCCAACGCTTGCAAGGACCTTATAGCTATTTCCCAGTATCTTTTCCAACGTTTTGGCCTTTGCCGGAGATTCGACTACTACAAGGATCTTTCCTTCATACTGTTTAAATTTCTGTTTTCCGCTCTCTTTGGAGGAAGACTTTTTCGATGCTGTTTTTTTAGCAGTTTTAGGAGATGTTTTCTTTTTTACAGCCTTGGCGCCGGCTTTACTCTTTTCATCCGGAGTTTTAGTGGTTTTCTTTTTTGCAGCTGATTTTGTGGGTTTAATTTTCACCTCAGCAGCTTCATCGATAATCTTTTTTTCTTTAGTCTTTTCAACAGTCGCCATTTTTTACACCTCTCTCAAACATTTACACCATACCGACCTGAGCCCGAAGAACAAATTATTCCTTTTGCAGACAAAATTGCAATTGTTTTTAAAATGTCGGCGGCGCTCATTTTAACCTCAAGAGCGATGTTGTCAACCGTCTGCCCTCCGCTGCGCCTTAAAACCTTCAATATTTCTTCTTCTTCAGGTGAAAGATAGAGGTCAGGAACCGGGTCGGACTTAGGGTCATTATTAGAAAAAATTGCAGAGGTGCTTGTATTTGTCTCAAAAAAATCCTTCAGGTCTATGAGGGGATAGGCTCCATCAAAAATAAGTTTGTTGCTTCCGTATGCCGATCCCTCATCTATCCTTCCGGGAACTGCCCATACTTCTCGCCCAAGTTCTGCCGCAAACCCTGCCGTTATCATAGCTCCGCTTTTTAGAGGTGCTTCGACAACTATTAATTTTGAAGAAAGTGCTGCCACTATCCTGTTTCTCCTTGGGAAATGCCAGGGTTCCCCCTGGGTGCCGATCGGTAATTCTGATATGAGCGCCCCGCACTCACTGATATCTCTAAAGAGGTTTGCGTTTGACTGGGGGAAATATATATCCGGCCCCGTACCAAATACTGCAAATGTCTTTCCTCCTGAGATGCAGGCTCCCTGATGGGCGTTCCCGTCGATCCCGGAAGCTCCTCCGCTTATGAGAGCGATCCCGGCAGAAGAACAGTATTCGCCGATCCGCTGTGCCATTCTTCTTCCGTATGTGCTTGCCCTTCTTGTACCTACTACCCCAATACACTTATGAGGAACCTTTTTTTCGCTTCCATGCCAGTAAAGCAAGAGAGGAGGGTCTTTAAGGTCTTTAAGTTTTGCAGGATAATCTTTGTCTTCTATGCCGATGGCCCTTATGTCCAGTTTTAAACATTTTTCCATTTCAACTTCAGACCATCTGTTATCTGTTTTTGTTTTAATAGCAAGAATTGTCCTCTCTGTGATGCCAAGCTCAGTAAAAAGTTTTGTGTTGCATTTCCAAAGCTCCTCCTGCGAGAGCTGTCCTCTTTTAATAGCAAACCACAGCTTTCTTCCCTGGCCCTCAAGGCTGTTAAGTAGAAGAAGCGTCTTTAAACTTTCATCCAAGAGAGAGCTTCTCCTTCCCTGTAGCTCAACGCCTCTGCCACATGTTCAAGCTTTATCTCTTCTGATGCGGAGAGATCGGCTATTGTCCTGGACACCTTGAGGACTCTGGAAAGCCCCCTTCCGGAGAGCCTTACACGGTTCAGCGCCTGCAGCAAAAAACTTTTTACCTCCGGGGTCAGAATTATATTTCTTCGAAGCACTTTCTCGGGGATCTCTGAATTTGATCCTATTCCATATTTGGACCATCTCTTTATCTGGATCTCCCGTGCCGCTCTCACTCTTTCGGCGACTTCAGCGCTGCTCTCGCCGCACTTTCCCTCCAGGGAGACAAGTTCTTCCGGCAGAAGCCTGGGAATGGAAATATGAAGGTCTATCCTGTCCAGAATGGGGCCCGACAGACGCCTTCTGTATCTGTCAAGAGCCGAAGGTGAACAGGTACAGCGTTCGACGGGATCTCCCGCAAATCCGCAGGGACATGGATTACAAGCTGCTATCATGAGAACTTTTGCCGGATATACGACGCTGCCCGAAGCCCGGCTTACAGTTATCTGTCCATCCTCGAGCGGCTGTCTGAGAGCCTCAAGGACATCTCTTGTAAACTCCGGGAATTCGTCAAGAAAGAGAACTCCCCTCGATGCCAGGCTTATCTCGCCGGGCCTGAGTGTCGCCCCTCCGCCGCATATAGCAACAGCGCTTGCAGTATGGTGCACAGATCTAAAGGGTCTCTCTCTGACAGCTGAGGCAGAATTGCCGACGGTGCTTCTCAAAAGAAGCACCTCCATAAGTTCCTCATATGAAAGAGGCGGAAGTATCCCTTTAAGTGCCCTCGCAAGAAGCGTCTTCCCCGAACCCGGAGATCCGACCAGCAGAAGGTTGTGATGCCCTGCCGCGGCTATCTCAAGCGCTCTTTTAGCAGCAAACTGTCCTTTTATATCCGAAAAGTCCGGATCTGCCTGGGGAGGGGCATAATCGGCCTCGCAGTAATCAACAGGAGCAAGTTCGAGATCCCCCCTGAAATGCGCAAAAAGATCCCCAAGTGATTTCACCCTCCATGCAGAGACTCCCTCGACCAGACTGACCTCTGCAGCATTTTCTTCCGGCAGGTAGAGGTCCCATCCCTTTTCACGGGCTAAAAAAGCTGCGGGCACAGCGCCTCTCACTTTTCTGAGCCTTCCGTCGAGTGCAAGTTCGCCTATAAAGAGGGATGGTCTTTTCACTTTGACCCCGCCCTGTACACAGGCTATAGCCACTGCTATAGCAAGGTCCAGAAGCGCTCCTTCTTTAGGCACGTCCGCCGGTGCAAGGTTGATCGCGACCCTCCCCCGAAGCGTTATTCCAATGCTTCTGAGAGCAGCCCTTACTCTCTCCCTGGCCTCTCTGACGGCAGCATCGGGAAGACCAACAACTGATATGTTAAAAAGTCCGCCGGTTATCTCTACTTCTACCTCTACCGGGACTGCCTTGACTCCACGCAATGTTATACCTGAGACAGAGTTCATAATATTCCCTCCGTGATATCTTTGATGTGTTCTATAGAGGGCCCGCTGCCCTCTTTAAGCGTGATCGCAATGAGATCTATGCGCCAAAATCCTGTGTATTTTCTGTTTTCTGTCCATATCCTGGCTGCTATTTTAAGTTTTCTTATCTTTTCGGGCCCTACGGTACATTCAGGCGGCATTACCCAGCCAAAGCTCCTGGTCCTGACCTCGACAAAGACGATTTCATCGCCATCAGATGCAATGATATCTATCTCGCCATGCCTGCAGCTCACATTTTTCGCTATGATCCTGTATCCGATTTGGGTGAGGAACTCTGCCGCTTTTTCTTCACCATATTTTCCTGTCTGAAGGTGAAGCGGAAGTGTTTTGGAAGGGTCGGTCTGATCTTTTCCGGAAGATTTTTGAATGGGGACTTTATTTCTTTCTTTAAGTGAGCGTTTCAGAGCCCTTTCAAGGCTCATAACGTCGTTTCCCTCGAGACTCCCTTAAAAGAGACTCTGTGGATCGGAGAGGGGCCTATTTCCATCAGGATCCTTCTGTGTTGTGCCGATGGGTATCCCTTGTGGGCGCAGAACCCGTATTCAGGGTAAACTTTGTCCATGGTGAACATTATCCTGTCCCTCAAAACCTTTGCTACGACCGATGCGGCAGCAATTGCAGGCACCTTGTCGTCTCCTTTGACCACACATCTCTGGTATATTCCGAGTCCCGGAATGTATGTGCAGCCGTCGACCAATACTATATCCGGCTCTGATCCCAGCCGTTCTACAGATCTTTTCATGCACCAGAGTGATGCCTGAAGGATGTTTATCCTGTCTATCTTATAGGGTGACGCGGCCTGTGCTCTCCACTTTACTTCGCACTCGCAAATCTGGTAGAAAAGAGTCTCTCTCCTTGATGGTGAGAGTTTTTTTGAATCTTTAAGTCCTTTTGAAAGAAGATATTTTCTCTGTTCATTCGTAAGAATAACAGCCGCGGCTACGACAGGTCCGGCAAGCGGACCTCTCCCTGCTTCATCAGTTCCTGCGGCAACCATCCTATCATTTCCGGGCATTACTTGATGCTTTCCCATAGTGGTGGATCACCGGGTTTTTCAAGGCTCATCCTGCCAAGTTTTCCGAAGGCAAACGCGTCTATAAAGACCCTGCCTGTGCTTTCCATGTCAACAAGACCACCCGGCAGCAGTTTGCCAAGCCTTTTGCCTACAGATCCAAGTATCTCGGCGGAAGTTCCTTCGGGTTTGATTCCCCAGGCGGACTCAACGCCCTGCCAGAGGTCCTTTGTGATCATGAATGATATGCATTCTTTTGCATGTTCTTCCCAGCTGCCTATTACCTGGCCTCTTGTGGAACCTATCCATGAAATGATCCGGTGGGCCCTTGCATCGCTGTGCGGATCCAGTATTCCCGGAGAATCAACAAGAAGGAACCCCTCTCCCCTGAACCAAGAGACTCCCTTGGTTATTCCGGGTATGCCCCCTACAGGAGCAGCTTTCCTTCCCACCAGCTGATTGATAAGCATAGATTTTCCAACGTTTGGGATACCGACCACAGCCATCCTGAGATCACGGTAGGCCGGTTTCTTTTCCTTCAGTTCTTTTCGTATCTGGCTGAGCCCTCCCTTGCGAAGGTCGAGCGGCCACGCCGGGAGGTTTTTAGATTTCAAGTGTTCTGTCCACATTTTAGTAATTTTTGGCTCAGCGAGGTCCGCTTTTGAGAGGATCGTCCATATCTTTATTTTTGGGGCAAATATGTGAAGGAGAGGGGAAGAAGAGAGGCTCGGCGCCCTGGCGTCCCGAACCTCCAGAATAAGGTCAATATTGCCTGCAAGCGCCTCAAGCTGGCGTTTGCCTTTTGCCATATGTCCCGGGAACCATACAGTACGACCCATTTATTCTATCAGACCTATCCGGGTTAGCGGCCAATACCTGAAAACTGCCGGACCTCGGAAGAAGTTCCTCGGGACAAATCCCCAAAACCTGCCATCCTGTGAGTTGGGCCTGTTGTCGCCCAAACAGAAATAGCTTTTCTCCGGCACTGTTTCCGGAGACATGTCAAAAGTGTCTTTATTCTTCACGTATGGCTCAAATACTTCCTTGTCGTTTACATATACCGTGCCATTTCTTATCTCTGCCTTATCTCCGGGAAGAGCGATAATGCGCTTTACGAAATCCCGTCTTGGATCTACAGGGTACTTGAATACAGCTATCTGCCCTCTCTTTGGCTCAACTTTGGGCAGGGCATACCAGAATTTAAGTACAAGCACACGATCCCCAACTTCAAGAGTGGGTATCATAGATCCGCTTGGGATCCAGAAAGCTTGTATAACAAAGGTCCTTAGGATAAGAGCAAGTACAAGCGCCCAGAAAACAGTCTCTATCGTTTCACGCCACCATGGTTTAGGCATAACATTGATTCCTCCAATATATATTAGAAAAAGGACAAGCAGTGAAACTAGACTGATGGCTCTTTTTCCGGTCAACATTTTAATTATACTGATCTAACGCTTCTTCCGACGCCTCTATCTCCGCTATATATGACGCACCGCCCTCAAGCTCGGGCAGCAGTTTACCTGAAGGTCCAAACACCAGAGATACCCTGTTGAGCCCTCCCGGATTATATACATCCACAACAGGACCTGTAAGACCGGCACTGAACGCAGCTATAGCGCTTGCAATGGAACCTGTCCCGCATGAAAGGGTGAGGTCTTCCACCCCTCTCTCGTATGTAAGGACGTCGAGACCTGTTTCATATGCTTCCTTTGGTGATACAAAATTTATATTTGCCCCTTCCGGGAAAAGATCTCTCCTTAAACGTATCGCCCTGCCGATCTTCCTGTATAGATCTTCAGTGTCAAGACGGTTCTTTTCAAAGATCACTGCATGGGGAACACCGACTGTTAAAAAGGTATAGCTGAAATCATATCCTTCAACAGAGGCGGGGACATCTTGGACAAGGTTCGAAATATCAACGGGAGAAAGTCTGAGAGTCGCTCTTGTGCCCTTTACGCCCGCATCCACCCTGCCATCCAGAGTTTCAAATGCCATCTCCGGTTTATTTACTATGCCTTTAATAAATGCATATCTTGCGACACATCTTGCTCCGTTTCCGCACATCTCACCCTCTGTTCCGTCACGGTTGAATAGTCTCATTTTGAAATCATAAATATCTGACGGTTCCACCACAAGGATGCCGTCAGCACCTAAGGACTCCCTTCTTCTGCAAAGAGCCTTGGTATATCCGGAAAGAGTTTCACCGCTGTATTTCAAGTCCATATTATTTATCACGAGGAAATCGTTTCCGTTGCCGTTCATTTTTGTGCACAGGATCATCAGTCATTCGACCCTTCGTTAAGGTTTTGTCAACGGCAACTATTTTACACCCAATGCACTGACTTGTGGGAGCAGCATCCGGCACGGCATCCTATCAAGGTCTCCCCGTTTAGCCGGTATCAATAAAAAACGGCCCATCATAGGCAATTCCGGTGTCATACGGTAGCAATACGGTGGCAATATCTGACGCGGAACTTGAAATATTAGCACCAAACAAGTATAATTCCATCCGATGCACAAAGCGGGCGATTAACTCAGCGGTAGAGTGTCACCTTCACACGGTGGAAGTCGTTGGTTCGAACCCAATATCGCCCACCAAGCCAATAATCCACACGTTTCCATACATACAAGAAACCCTGCTCACAGCAGGGTTTCTTGCTTTTTTAAGTAACCACAGATAACGATAGATCACCACTGTTATTCATTCAATACTGTATAATTATTTGTATAAATCTGTTATACGGTTGTAATATTCTATAAGGAGGCTGATTGCAATTAACATTTTTGAAAACATCAAACAGACAGATCTTGACGGAGTGGAATTCTGGAGCAGCCGCGATCTGTCTAAGGCTCTTGAATATAGCGATTACCGGAACTTTGAAGAAGTAATTGAAAAAGCAAAACAGGCATGTATAAACAGCCACCAGAAAATTGACGACCATTTCGTTGACGTCACCGAAATGGTCGAGCTTGGAAGTAGTGCAGTTAGACAAATTAAGTCAGTCTATTTATCAAGGTATGCATGCTACCTGATCATCCAAAGCGCAGATCCCAGAAAAGAAGTGGTAGCACTGGGACACAACTATTTCGCGCTGCAGACACGCCGTCAGGAAGTTGAAGATGACAGGCGTTTAAAGCTGAGAGCGGAGATCAAAGAACATAATAAAGGCCTTGCATCAGCTGCGAAACAAGCAGGAGTTGTTCAGCCTATAGATTATGCGATCTTCCAAAACTCTGGATACCGGGGGCTTTATGGTGGGATGAAAAAACAAGACATCCACAAACATAAAGGTCTTAAGAAAAGCCAGGACATTCTTGACCACATGGGAAGCGAGGAACTTGCAGCCAACCTCTTTAGAGCAACCCAGACAGAAGCCAAGCTTCGCCGTGACAGAATAGATAATAAGGCTGATGCCAATAAAACGCACTATGAAGTTGGTAAAAAAATCCGTAAAACTATTGCTGAATTTGGCAACGAAATGCCCGAAAATTTGCCAACTCCTCAAGAAAGTATTAAGAAGTTGGAATCGCGCAAGAAAAAAGAACTGCCTGCAGAGTAAATAACAGGACAATTCGTTTTTCATTACAACAACCTATCCGGCAATAGATTTATCAAACGCCTTGTATTTGTTTCGAAATGACACAAATAAGGAGGAAATTGATGGATACTTTGTACACAAGTATAAAAGACAACATCATATTTGCGATCACTGCTGTCCAAGATAGCTCAAAACTTAAAACGCCCTCCAGTAATAGCAAGGCTTAATTAATCGTTCTTGGACGCATTTAAAACTAGGTTGTCTTTTACGGGTTCAGTGTTATTTTCACGTTAGCTGCTTTCGGCTGTCCAATACTCAGTTAAATAATCCAAGTTGCTCAAATTGCGGTACCGCAGGCGGTGTTTCATATGGTTTATCAAGCCAATCCAGTAATGACCGATATGTAAACAGGTTCAGCCTTAACATCGCACTCATTACTGAGAAGGACCATTTCATTTTTGAGAGATGATGAAGCCATCTTATTATCAGAAGCGATATCATGGCTGTCCAAATCTGTATGCGTAATGCGTTTACACTTGTACCGATGAATGTCTTTATGTTTAAAGTCTGTTTCAAAGCCTTAAAAAAAAGTTCTATCTGCCAGCGTTCTTTGTATATTGCCCCTATCGTTGATGCAGCAAGTTTGAAATTATTGGTGAGTATTTTTATCTCTTTCTGTTGTTCTTTGTTCCAGACCGTTACCAGACGGAGCTTTCCAGGATATTTCATTTTTGTTGCTGTGCCGGTAAGAATAATTTCATCATCTGAACAGACGTTGCTATTGTAAGTTCCACAACCAGGAAGTGTGATATCGTAACACATGTTATCTTTTATTCTTGTAACAAAGAAAATCTTGTTTTTGTTCCACGTATTAAATTGTTCAAAGTCCAGATATCCTCTGTCTGCCGCTATTATCGAACCTGGTTTTAGATTCAGGGTCTTTGAGATTATGCTGTCATGTACCTTAGCATTTGTTATTTTGACGAATGTCGGCATATAGTCGCT
>JAAZCN010000158.1 GCA_012513245.1 Synergistaceae bacterium
AAATATGTACCGGTCGTTATGTTCGAGATCGTTTGTTTGGTACAGGGAAGTGATCTGGTCTTCAGAAATAAAAGCTCCGGTTGCTGTTGCCAGCCTCAAGGCACAACCCAACTCTTTGGACATGTATTCTTTCCATGTGCCATAAACGTGGTTAGCCGCAAAAATAAAAAATACCAATGAAGCTGCCCAAAAATATTTATTAAAAGCACCCTTGTTAAAGCGCAGAGAGCTGGCCGTCTTTTTGTACATTAACAAATCACCTAAAATAGCTTTCATTATGGTTAGTTGTTGAATTAATCACTCAACTTTTCCACCGTCTTTCCCGTATGCATTTGATCAGGAAGGCGCTGTTCCTTGAACGAGGAACATGTTAAATTTACCATAGCGCCTGAACTATTTCGAATGCGCTTTGAGATCCGAAACCAGCGACTTCAATACTTTCAAGCCACTAGTGAGTTTACTCAAAAACATGCGATGAAAACGGGAAATAGAGGCTTTAAATCCACTAGTTACAATAGGTTGGAAAGTTGAATCAGTCATCAAATTATATTACAGAAAGGAGTTTGTGAATAGTGCATTAAAGCACATATATGCATCAATGTCATAAAAGTATGCAGAGATCGTCTAAATTTTGATTTGCGTAACGTTAACACTAAATCCACATAAAATCCACACACTTCTATCATATAATAGAAGAATATAATATGATAACTTTTAAAGAGTGGCAAGATTCGGATCTTCTATGCCATTTTATGCGCTTGTTGCAAGGAGGTGTTTCGTAGATGAAGTCACGAATAATTTCTATCGCAATAATGATCTCTCTGTTGTTTGTGCCTGTTGCACAGGCGGCACCGTATCCCGGATACAGACCCGGGCATTATCCGGGACCGCAGCCAAGACCGATATTTCGTTCCTATTACAGGCCGGGATACTATCACTATCCTCGTTATGGGAACTACAGGCAATACGACAGCAATGATATATGGATCGGCATTGGAGCCGGATTGCTCATAGGGACGTTGCTCTCAAACATGAACAGGACTCCACAGTATTCTCCGTCAGCAAATGTTCCATACGGAGGTACCAACAGAAATGATCATCCATATTACAACAGTTATGAGCGTGAAAGACAGATAAACAACATCAGGACAAGGATCAGCGAACAAGCAAAGACAGAAGCAGGCAGGGCATCTAAAATGGCCTCTGAACTAGGTTCTGAACAGACGGCAGCTCTTCTTGCGAGAACCTGGGAGGGCGAGGGAAAGAGGACATATGTTGATGCAAGAAGCGGACTGCAGTTATTGAAAGTTACCGGTTTTTATGACGGCAGTCAAATGTCTTACACTTTTTTGCCTGAAAACAGAAAAGTCTATGTCCGCATATCAGTTCCGGAATATTCACTTTCGGCAGAGGAAAGCAATTATTATTCCAGTCCGGTAGGCCCGGCAGAGTTGGTCCCTTCAGAGGAAGCCCGTAAGGTTCCTGTAGTTCAGAACTATGCACCTGTGGCGATAATCACCTCTGATCCCGTCGGCACACTGCGATCCGGGGGATTTGAGATCGAAAGATCGGTGCGAAGCAATTCGGGCCATATGATCATAAAACAAGTCGACAAGGGGACCGCGGCGTACTATGCCGGCATTAGCGCGGGAGACATATTGCTGAAGGTCGATGTCTATGAGACCAAAAACTTTGACCCGGATTGGTTCAACGAGTATATTTCAAACAAACGCCGGTCAAGGTCGTTGATAATATTATCGATTTCCCGAAAAGGAATAGAGAAGAAATTTGAGATCCAGCTTTAAAATACGGAGGTTATAATTGACAGTCTTTTCTTAAAAAAAGGCAGGATCATATAAAAGAAGAGAGGTCTTATATAAGCCCTCTCATTTTTTTATTCTGAATTTTTATATTAAAGCTTGATAAAAATGTAAAAATAAGAGAAATATGGTATCCTAAAAAGGTAGTGTTCCATTTTCACGTCAAGGAAGCCTTATAAATGATCAATAAAAGTAAAAACAAAGACGGAACCATAAGGGGTTTAGGCAGAAAGCAAAAACATCTGGCTTTTCCCTGTTGAGAACAGGAGAATATATTATGCTGTACAACGAAGCAAAAATTATCAATGAAGAGATAAGGGAACTATGCAAAGACTCTAAGCATCCTTCAAGAACAATGGCTAAAGAAGTGATGAGAGCTCTGAATTCCGAGCTTGAAAAGATCCGCAGAAGGTCAAAGGGCGGTGGCGGGGGAGGCAGATTCTCCGCCGGCAGCATGGATCAGACACAGATATTTAATATGGAAAAGCTCAAAAGTTTTGATGTGCCTGCTAAGTATGAAAAGCAGCTACTCAAGGCCCATGAAAAGGCCAAAGAGTACGCCGGGATAGACGACTGACGCCAGAGAGATCTAATCGAAATTGTCTAGTCTAAAATCATCGAAAAGGGGCGTCCCAAATGGGATGCCCCTAAAATTTGATCATTACCTTCAGCAGTGATCAGGTCATCACTTCATATGTTTGATAAACGTCCTGTACACTATGTACAGGTATGTGACAAGAAATCCCACCCACAGAAAGAGCGTGTGGTTAATAAAAAACCTTGAGAAATATGTTCCGATCAATATTCCAAAAAATAATACCGTTGTCTTAAGGAAGAAATAGTCCCATAAAGTATATCTGTTCGCCGCTTTGATAAGCCTGTCAATGAATTGAAACATTTTCATTCCTCCTTAGTGTAGTTATGTATAGTAATATCTTACTACCCGCAAGATCTATTTACATCGGTGGAAAGGCGGCCGGAAGGTCGGGTCCGGCACAGAGGGGAAGTCAATTGGGAATCGGTGGCAGTGGGCTTGCCGCGGGAAGACGGTAAGAATTTAGTGATTTTTTTATCTTTTTGAACTTACAATTAAATCCCAACTGATTTCCAATAGATTTGCAATCGACTCCCGGCGGATGCAGTTTCCGCCAGATTCACAACAGTACTCAGAGAGGTGATCGGATCATGAAAACGAAAAAGAGCTCAACGCTCATTTCTGTGTTTATCCTCGCATCTTGTTTCTGTTTTTTGTTTATTATGTTCTGTGCTTCCTTTGCTCCTACTGCAGCAGCGGCGGTGTCGTC